>JAVBSD010000151.1:0-5107 GCA_031547325.1 Victivallaceae bacterium
ACGGTCTTCTTACTCCCGCCGTTGCGCCGCATCGCTCCCCTCCCCTGCCGTCACCAGCCAACAGGCCGCGTCGTGGCCCGGACCGCATTCGACCCGTTCCGGCCGCTCTCCGGCGCAGCGCGGCAACGCCGCGTCGCAGCGGTTGGCGAAACGGCACCCCGCCGGAAACTCCAGCGGCTCCGGCACCTGTCCCGGAATGGTCGCCAGCCGCTCGACCTCGGCGTTGAGACGCGGCACCGCCCGCAGCAGCGCCTTGGTATAGGGATGCCGCGGATGGTCCAGCACTTCGCGGGCGGAGGCGCTCTCGACGATGCGCCCGGCGTACATCACCGCCACCCGGTCCGCGACCTGGGCCACGATGCCGAGGTTGTGGGTGACCAGCAGGATCGCCATCCCCCGCGACTGCGACAGCTCCACCAGCAATTCGAGAATCTGCGCCTGGATGGTCACGTCGAGCGCGGTGGTCGGCTCGTCGGCGATCAACAGCGCCGGATCGCCGGCCAAAGCCAACGCGATCATCACCCGCTGCTGCATGCCGCCGGACAATTCGTGGGGATAGGCGTCGGCGCGGCGTTCCGGCTCCGGGATGCCGACGTCGCGCAAGAGGCCGGCCACCCGGGCCCGGCGGTCCCCGACCTCGGGGCAATGCAGCGCGATCGCCTCGGCGATCTGGTCGCCGACCCGGAACACCGGATTCAGCGAAGCCGACGGCTCCTGAAAGATGTAGGCGATTCCGCCGCCGCGCACCTGGCGCAGCGCCCGTCCTTTGACGTGGGCCAAATCCACCGGCTCCCGGCCGGGCGGATTGAAGTTCATCGCCGCCGCGCGCCGCCGCGCCGCTTCGGGCTGCAAGCCGGTCAAGGCCAGGCAGGAAATGCTTTTGCCGCAGCCGGATTCGCCGACCAGCGCCAGGATTTCGCCCGGCGCGATGCCGAAGGAGACGTCGTCGACCACCGCGCAGTCGCGCCCGCCGAAACGGAAGTCGATCGACAGATTTTTGACTTCAAGCAATAATTCATTCATAAGGCAATATACATCTCAATGCGGCATTTTTCCAGTTGACATTCATTTTTGCCAGTGTATATTACCCTATTCGCAAACCCCAAAAGAGTAAGGAGAAAATGTCAATGGCTGCGAAAGTTGACAATGAAAAGTGCGTCGGCTGCGGCGCCTGCGTCGGCACCTGCCCGGTCGAAGCGATCACCATGAACGGCGACAAGGCCGAAGTCGGCGACGCCTGCATCGATTGCGGCGCCTGCGTCGGCGAGTGCCCGACCGAAGCGATCACGCTCTGACTTCGAGCGTAAAAAAAGCCGGTCCCCGAGGGGGGCCGGCTTTTTTTTCTTGACATTTCCCGGCGCCGGTGCTATAGTGCCAAAAGCGGAAGCGGAGGAGATCACATGGAACTGCTGTCGGAACTGGAACGGGAACTCGGCGCGTATCCCTGGCTGTATGAACTGATCGTCACGGCGGCGCTGCTCGTCCTCGCGGCGATCGTCTACGGCATAACCCGCGTGCTCCTCTGCCGGCTGCTGTCGCCCTGGATCGCCACAACACGGCTCCCCGAAGCGGAGAGCCGGGCGCGCCGCGCCTTCGCGGTGCGCCTGGCCCGCGTCGCGCCCGGCATCGTCATCGCCGCCGGCGGCAAAATCCCCGGACTCGACGCAATCCTCGGCCCCGTGCTCCACAACGTCGGCTGCGCCTGCGTCAGTTTGTGCGCCGGCATGGCGCTGTTCAAGCTGCTCGACGTCGCCGACCTGGCCTACATGCGCCGCCCCGACGCCGCCGGCAAGCCGATCAAAGGCTATCTGCAGCTCGGCAAGATCACCGTCGCGGCGGTGACGGTGATCCTGGTCGCCGCCATCCTGATCAACCGCAATCCCTTGATTCTGCTCTCCGGGTTGGGGGCGATGGCGGCGGTGCTGATGCTGATCTTTCAGGACACCATCCTGTCGGTGGTGGCCGGCGTCCAGCTCGGCTCCAACAACATGGTGCGGATCGGCGACTGGATCGAAATGCCCAGCCAGCACGCCGACGGCTTCGTCATCGAAATCGCGCTCCACACCGTCAAAGTCCAGAACTGGGACAAGACCATCACCACCTTGCCGGTACGCAAACTGATCACCGATTCGTTCATCAACTGGCGCGGCATGTTCGAATCCGGCGGGCGGCGGATCAAGCGCTCGCTGTTCATCGACCAGCGCAGCGTCCGTTTCCTCGAGGACGCCGAAGTCCGGCGGCTCGACGAATTCGTGGTCCTCAACCAGTACCTGGGCCGCAAGAAACAGGAGCTCGCCGACTGGAACACCCAGCTCGCCGCGCGGGGCGCCCGGCCGATCAACGAACGGCGGGTCACCAACCTCGGCACCTTCCGCGCCTACGTCGAACAGTACCTGCGCCATCATCAGGAGATCAACCAGGATCTGATCCTGCTGGTGCGGCAGCTCCAGCCCGGCGCCGTCGGAATTCCGCTGGAAATCTACTGCTTCACCAGCGACGTGCGCTGGATTCAGCACGAAAACGTCCAGTCGGACATCTTCGACCACCTGCTGGCGATCCTGCCGGTCTTCGACCTCAGGGTTTTCCAGCAGTGCAGCGATCTCTCCGGCATGGCGGCCGCCGCGCCGGCCCTGATGCCGCAATCAGTTGCGGATGCGGAAGATCAATAATTTCTGGACGAAGAAATTGATCAGGAAGATCGAGAAGTCGACCAGCGCCTTGACCAGCACCAGGTTCAGCGCCGGCAGCAGAAACTCGCCGCAGGCCGTCAAGGTGTAGGAAACGAACAGCACGATCGCCGACAAGAGGCAGTACCCGGTCGCCGAATCCACCCCTCCGGTGCGGCAGTGCCGCGGCATGGCGAAGACGATCCGCCGGTTGAGACAATAATTGAGCGTCCCGGAGACCAGCCGCGCCCCGACCACCGCCAGCGCCAGCCGCGCCGGATGCGGCAATTCCGGCAGCAGCCGGTAAAAGAGCAGCGCGAACAGCCCGAGATCGACCGCCATCGACGCCAGAGAACTGGCGATGAACAACGCCATCTGGCGCGAAAAGTGCCGCCAGATCACCCGGTAGATGCGCGCCGCGTCGCGGAAGGGATGGAAATGCGTCCCCTTGTTGTCGTTTTCGTAGACGGTGGCGATCGGCACTTCGCGGATCGGCACGCCGTTTTTGGCGGCGACGAAAAGCATGTCGGTTTCGTATTCGAAGCGTTCGCCGGCGATTTCGAGGCACCGGGGCATGAAATCGGCCGCGACGCCCCGCAGCCCGGTCTGGGTGTCGGAGAGCGCCACCCCGGCCGAGCCGCGGAAGACCAGCCGGGTCAGGAGGTTGCCGTAGCGGCTCTTGAACGGCACGCCTTCGCGGAAAAAATCGCGCACTCCCATGACCAGCGATCCGGGGTGTGCTTCGAGCTCCGCGGCGATGCGCAGGATGTCCGCGACCGGATGCTGGCCGTCGGCGTCGGCGGCGACCACCCCGGGCCCGTCCGGGAAGTGTTCCAGATACCACCGAAAAGCCGCCTTGAGCCCCGCCCCCTTCCCCCGGTTGACCGGAAAGACGATGACCGTACACTCCGGCAGCTTCGCCAGGGCGGCGAAAACCGCCCCGCATTCGGGTTTGCTGCCGTCGTCGACGACGACGATATGGCGAACCCCGGCGGCGATCAGCGCCTCCGCCAGGTCGATCAGGCGTTCATCCGGATTCAATGCCGGAATCGCCACTGCGGTTTTCGGGTCGGGAATCGCCGGCCTCCATGGGTTGTTGCGCCTAATATAAGCTTCTTTCGCGAATCGGGCAAATTTCCGGCTTGCATAATTCGATTTTTTGCGGTAATTTATCGCCGGGAAGGATGAAATGTCATGAAACGCTGGAAAAAAATCACTCTGATCACCGGAATCTCGCTGGCTTCTCTGCTGCTGCTGGCGGTCATCGCTTACAATGTGCTGCTTTCGGGTTACGCCGTCCGCAACTGGTGGCTGCCCCTGGCCGGAAGCAAAACCGGCTGCGTCATCACCGCCGACTCGGCGGCGGTTTCGCTCTTCGGCTCCGAAACTCTGGTTCTGACCGGCCTCAAGGTCAGCAAACCGGGCGAACTCGAAGTCGCCATCGACCGGCTCGACTGCCGCGCCGCCCTCCCCGGCTGGCTCGCCGGCGGCGGCCCGCTGCGAATCGAAACGCTGGAGCTGGGCAAGGTCACAGTCGCCTATACCGCCCCCCGCGAGGAGGAAAAGGCCGCCCGGAAACGTTCCGCCGCCTCCAAATCCGCCTCCGGCGAAGACCAAACGCTGAACTTCACCTTGCCGGTGGCGGTGGAATCGCTCAAAGTGACGTCGCTCGATTTGGATTACCGCGCGCCGGAGCAGCAAATCGCCGTCGCCGGCGGAACTCTGGAAGTGCGGAACCTCGCCGCCGGAGAGCGTTTCACGCTGACCCTCGCCGCCGGCTTCGACGGCGCCGTGCGCGAACTCGAATTCGACCAGGGCGCCCTCTCGCTGACCGCCTCCGCCGCCATGCCCGCCTCCGGATTGCCCGCCGACGCCGAGCTGACATTGACCGCCGGCGCCGGCATCGCCGCGCCCGAACTCGAGCGCACCGCGATCGCCGCGGAGGCGAAAATGCTCCTGGCCCGCCAGGACGACGGCCGGATCCGCCTGGAAAAGGCGCCTTCTCCCTGACCGGCGACGGCAAGGCGCTGGCCGAGGTCAAAGCGGGGGGCGCCTGGACTCCCGGCGCCCCGGACGCCGAACTCTCCGGCTCCGTCACCGCCGGCAAAGCGGCGGCGCTCGACGCCCTGGTGGCCAACCTGACCGGCCGCGCGTGGAGCGATTTCGCGCTGCAAGCCGACTTCAATCTGGCGCTGGATTCCGCCGCCGGAGCTGTGAAAGCCGACGCGGCATTCCACCTGAGCGCCTCCGGCATGCCGACCGGCGCCCTCGACGGCAGCTTCGCCGCCGCCGGAAGCGTGAAGCCGGACGGTTCGCAGGCGGAAATTGCCACCCTGGCCCTGGCAATCAAGGATTCCACCGGCAAAATCGACTTCGCCGCCGACCTCATCACCCCCCTGAAGCTGCAACTCGACCCGGCGAGCCCGGACTTCTCCGGTCTG
>JAVBSD010000323.1:0-8150 GCA_031547325.1 Victivallaceae bacterium
TCGGCCTTGGCTTTGCGGGCGGCTTCGGCGTCAAGAATCCTCAGTGTTTTTCCCTCCCGGACCACATCCTTGTAAATCTTGGCCGGAATTTCTGGCACGACCGGACGTTCGGCGTAAACCGCTTCCTTGTCGTGGATCAGCCGCGCGCCGACTTCGAGCGCAACCTCCAGCGTGTAGTGCTTCTGATAGGGCCGCCCGTCGATTTCGAGTCGTTGGGTAGTTCTGATCTTCATGGCTATTTCCTCTCCGCAAGTTCAAGCACCCCGCAGGGCTGGCCGTCGAGCTGCTCGCATTCGTCCATCAATTCGGCATAGCCGATGGCCTTCGTCGCGCCGCCGAGCCAAACTCCCGCCGTGGACGCGGCCGTGACCGTCGTTCGGAAATGATCCTGGTTATTTTTGATTTTAACCGCGAACGGGATCGGCGGCAGCGTCGCATTGGTCCATGGACGGAGGCGGGCGGGGGAGAGGTGCTTTACGTGGACGATTCCGTGTCCGTCGACGACGATCCAACGCCCGTCAATGCTCGTAATTTGCCCGAATGCGAAATCGAACGGCATATCATCGTCCGGCGACTCCTCGCGATAAACCCATTCTCCGACCCGGCACCACTCCGGCAGTTTGGCCGGGCGTTTAACCAGGCTACTTTTCCAGTCTGAGGGATCGAATCTGCCGAATTTCTCCTGATCGACATGCAGCCATTTGCCGGGCGCTACGCCATACCATTCAACGGTATCGGCGGGCGTTGCAGACTCGTATGTGCCGAAATGAATCCACCCGTTGCCATTGATGACGGCGATTTTCGCCTCCACCGGGCAATCCGGATGATCGAATATCGCGGCGGTCAGCCTCGGCAACTGCGGCTTCGATTCGACCGGTTGCCAGGCGGAAGCGCTGCGACCATAAAGACACTGGTCCGGCGGCACGTCGAAAATTGTTTCCGCGCCGCAGGAAAAGCAACCACACATATTGCATTCAAATTTTCGCATGATTCATCCTTTCAGCCGCTCGATCAGTTGAGCGGCCTGCAACTTGGTTAAGTCGGCCATGACGCCGGAGAGGTCGATCCCCCGGGTGTAGGCCAGGCGCTTCAGGTAGTCGCGCTGTTTCTGGTTGGCCTCGGCCTTGCCCCAGCGCTTGGCGCTGGCCAGGCTCCACAGGGGCCGGGCGTCGGCGAATTGCGTCCGCAAACAGGTGTAGGCCAGGTCGTAGCATTCCTGCGCCGGCAGACGGGCCGAATACCCGCCCGAGGTGCGGAGTTCCGCATGGCCGGTCAGGTCCGGCGCGGAAATCTGGAGCGTCGCAGTCCGGCGCAGCATTCCCATCGGCAGACGCAGGCGCAAGGAGCCGTCCGGCAGCTTGATCCAGTTGACGTCGTGGAGGTGGTAGCCCTGGGCCTTCGCCCACAGGTCGACGATCCGCACGTTGTCGATCCAGCTCTCCGGCGTGTCCATCGTCTTTTCGATCGCCGCCGGGATATCGGCCAGGAGGTCGCCTTCGATCTCTTTGCGATACTTCGCCGGCACCCCGTCGAGGTCCAGCCCGAGCAGCGTCGGCGCGGTACACAAAGGCATGTTGCTCACCCCGACGCAATCGACCAGGAGGCAATGCTCCTTGCCCGGAGCCAGGCGGGTGCCGCGGCCCACCATCTGGGTGTACAGCGCCGCCGATTTGGTTGGCCGGGCGATGATCACCGTCCGGGTCGGCGGCAGGTCGGTCCCCTCGGTGAACAAAGCGCAGTTGACCAGCACCGGCAGCCGGCCGGCCAGAAAATCGCGGATCACCGCCGCGCGGTCCGGCGATTTCGCCGAAAGCGCTTTCGCGGCCGGGCCGATGGCCGCCGCGATCGCGGAGGCGTGGGCGACGTCGACCGCGAAGATCAACACCGGCGGGGCCGCCAGGTTGCGCACGATTTCGGCGATCGCCCGGTTGCAACTGTCGACGTTGACCGCGCGCTCCAGTTCGCCGGGCGCGTAATCGCCCATTCGGGAACTGACTTGCGACAGGTCGTAGCCGACGTTGACCCGGCGGCATTCCAGCCGCGCCAGCCAGCCGTTTTCGATGCACCACTTCAAATCGCGCTGGAAGATGATGCCGTCGAAAGCGTTTTCCAGCCCCAGGCCGTCCGCCCGGTTCGGCGTCGCCGTGAAGCCGAGCGTCCGGCGGGGCCGGAAGTATTCGAGGATCTTGCGGTAGGTCGGCGACGCGGCATGGTGCGCCTCGTCCACGATGACCGTGTCGAAGGCGTCCGGAGCGTAGGACTCCAGACGCCGCGACATGGTTTGAACGCTGGCCGAAGTCACTTCGCATGCCGCCCGGCCCAAATGGGAAGCGCGGCTGTCGCCCATTTCCACCGCGGCGGGGCAGTCGAAGTATTTCAACGGCTGCATCACCAATTCCTGCCGGTGCGACAGAATCAGGGTATCCCCCCGGCGCGGCAGACGGGAAAAAATCACCGTCTTGCCCGCGCCGGTGGCAAGCTGGCACAGCCAACGGCCGTCGCCGGCCGCCTCGATCGCGTCCAGGCATTCTTGTTGGTATGGGCGAAGCTGCATGGCCGTCAATCCCACCAGACGCGAATAATGCCGCCCGGCAAAAGATCGGTTTCGTCGGCATGCAGATTGTGGGTGTCGACATTTTTCGAAAGGCAATTGACGTCGATGAATAAAGTATCGCAAAAGTCGATGCTTTCATCTTCGTAATCGCGCTCCCGGACCCCGATACGGTTATAACCGAGATCATCGCCGAGTCGTCTCACGGTTTCGTATTTTTGTCCGCTGTTGCCTTCAAAAACACAGTTGTCCGTGAGCTCCTCATTGTTATTTTTGGCAAGCCGGCGAAAGAAGCCTTCGCAATCTTTTCGGTCCGTGAAAAAGTGAATCTGGTCCATATGTCCTCCTGAATTAAAAGGGAATATCGTCGGCGGGCGAATTGGCGGGCGGCGGCTGGGCCGGAGCGGCCGTTTGGCCCGGCTTCGGCTTGATCCAGTAGTTGATCCTGGCTGCCGTTTCGCCGTTTTCGGTTGCGTGTTTCACTTTGATACGTCCACGCAAGTTGAGAAAGGTTGTCGAGCTGACTGCCATACCCGGCCGATAGCGGCCGCAGGATTCAAGGATTTCCCGGATTCTCTCTCCGGTATTCTTTCCGCCGTCAACCAGGTATTCCCACAAATGTCCCCTGCCGGTATCGATCTCCAGTTTGATCATGTCGCGGCCCGATGATTTGGAAATTTCGTCGGTCGATTTGATAATTACGGCATCGTATTCGCCGATCGGAATGAGGCCCGAAGACCGCTCCTCTTTGCCCGTGGTGGTGTAACTGAACGCCATGGTTACTTCTCCTCTGCGGTGGTTTCGTTGCCGGTCTTGCCGGTCAGAAAGATCGCGCCGTCCGCCAGGCACGCCTTGCGCCCGAAGCGGTCCTTGGCGACGAAGGTGTCGTTGCCCTCCAGGCGCAAATAGCGCTGGTTGGAGGAGGTCTTTTCCAGGTGTCCGACGATGTCGAACAGTCCTTCGGCCTCCGGCGACAGTTTCTTGCCGCTCAAGGCCGGATGGGTTTTCGAGTTCTGTGCTTCGCTCGACTGTGCCAGCACCAGTTCGCTTTCCAGCGCGATCACGATGACGTTCTTGCCCTTCATCACCGCCAGGTCGCGCAGGGTGCGCAGGTAGCGCTTCATCGCCCACTGGACTTCCAGGTAGGTATGTTGCGCCGGTGCGCCGCCGTTCTTGTTCAGGTCGGTCTTCTGGATCATGAGCTGGTTGGCCAGCTCGGTGGCGCTGTCCAGCACCACGTTGTCGAAGGGCAGTTCTTCGATCATCAGATGGTCGAAGAATTTATTCATCGCGTCCGACGTTTCGGCGATGTTGTTCCCCGGCGGAGGCAGGTTAACCACCTCGATGTTGTCGGCGTTGGCGCTTCGGGCCAGCGTCTTGATGCCGTTGGCTTCGGCGGCGATGATCAGCGTCGTTCCCGGCAGGGTGCCGCAGAAATGGGTTTTGCCGATGCCGGATTCGCCGTAGATGATGGCGCTGACGCCGGACTGTTTCAGGGCTTCGGAGAGTTTCATTGCGCCAGCTCCTCGTGTTTGGCGTTTTTCATGGTAAAGAGGCAGTCGGTGTCCGGCACGTTGTCCAGGCACTTCGGCCGGTACGGACACGGCAGGATTTTGCACGCCTCCGGATTGCGGTAGTAGGTTTCTTCCCGCTCACAGGCGGCCATGTCTTTGATGGTCAGGTTCAGGTCGGCGATGCGTTCGGCGATGTCGGCCGGCGTACGGGTGACCAAATGATCATGGACCCGGTTCTCGGCCTGATACCATTCGCGGACCCGGGCGATGTATTCCGCGTCGGTTTCGTCGGTGTCGCGCTGGTTGGCGTAGAGGCGGCCGTCCTTGGTGTATTTGCGAAGCTCGGGCGGCGTCGCGAAGCACTTGCGCAGCGTCGGCTTTTCGACGATGACGTAGAAAATTCCCTGGACCGGGCTGCCCTTGATCACGCCGTCCTCCAGCATCCGGTTGTAGGCGTAGAGGTAGTTGGTGCTCTGCTCGTCCCACAGCAGATTGTGGCGGTATTCGGAGCCGTCGACCTTCCATTGGGAGGTCGTCTTGTGTTCGATCAGGAAGTCTTTGCCGTTGATCTCGATGATGCCGTCGATCTTGCCCAAGAGACGCTTGGCGTAACCGGTGGAAACCTCGAAGCTCTTTTCGACGGCGCGGACCGTCCAGCGATACCATTCGCAGCCGAGCGAGAAGGCGTCGACCATTTCGCCGGCGATCAGGGCGTTCAGCGGTTCGAAGTCGATGCCCTTTTCGGCGCATTCCCGGCGCTGGCGCTCCCCAATGGCATTTCTGACGAACAGAACGTCTTGCCCGCCCAGCAGCATTTCCAGCCCGTAATGATAGAGGGTGCCGATTTCCAGCGCTTTCGGCGTTTCCAGCGGCTTGAGGCCCTGGACGTATTCGAGAAAATACCGTTTCCGGCAGGTCTTGAAACACCTCAAACTGGAGGAGGTGACTTTGGTGATGCGGCTATCCATGAGAAATCCTTTCTATGGTGATAGCGTTGAGATTGAGTCAGGCGCTCCGGCTGCGCCTTTTTTGCCTACTCCTGCTCCTTTCTGCCGGTCCGGGATTCAAATTCCATGAGGTCCTTCAGCGTGTACCGGGCGGTACCGCCGGGGATTTTCAGCGACGGCGTCAGCAGGCCTTGAGCCCGCCACGACTTGATGCTCGAGAGCGAGACGTCGTAGCGTTCGGCGACGCGCTCGGGAGAAAAGTGGAGCCGTTCCGCGACCAAGGGCTTGATGTCTTCCAGGAATTGTTCGCGCATGCCGAACGAATCGGCCAGTTGCAACAGGGCGAGGCTGGTGGCGTTCATGGTTGGACCTCCGTTAAGGTTGTGCGGTAATTCGCCTGGGCCGCCTGGTGCCACAGGCCGATGATGTAGCCGAGGATCATCCCCACGGCGATCGAAATGAGCAGAAGCTTGGTGTGATGGTGCATGGGGTTCTCCTATTTGAGATAATTCGCGTAAACAATCTGTCGGGCCGGCAGCAAGGCATAAATGCAATTGCCGGAACGGGAATCGAAGATATCGGTCAACGATCTGGCGATGCGCCAGAATTTACAGGCGGGAAGCGGGGTTTCGGCGGTAGCCAGGTACTTGTCCAGTATCTCGCTTTTGAGGATCCTTGTATTGCAGGGGAATTCGGCAAGTACCCGCATAACCTCAAGTTCTCCCGGCGAAACGGGAACCACCGCCGCGATCGCGCGTTCCAAGGCTGGCCGGTAGTCGGCTATGCCCCAAAAATCCTTTTCGTATATCTTCAGAAACATGGAATAGATCCGGGCATGAAGAAATTCCGGGCTTCCGGCGCGAATGTACTCAACCGCTCCGGGCTGGTCAACAATCGCGTCCGTCTCCATAGTGGAGTTGCGCGAATCGCGATAAGTTCGCTCCAGTTTCGCGATCAGATTCTCGACAGCCCGCCGGAAGTCTTCCACCAGTCCGGCTTGCGCACAGATCCCCATTGCAGTCAGATCAGCACAGGCTTGCCTGATTGCCGGGTAACGGGATTTCACGTCATCCAGGGAGAGCTGGGGAAGATTGTCGGGCATGGTCATTCACCCAGCCGGAGTTCCACGGAGGCGATCAGCTTTGGTTCAACCATCCGACGAATCAGGCGGTCGATACACTGCTTCCGCAGCGCGGGGCTGTCCGCGTCGCCGGTCAGCGGCAGGGAGGCGAGAAGCGCGCCGTCGATGGTGTAGCCGGCGTCGCGCAAATAATCGGCGACCACTTTACGAAGTCCGGCGATGTCCCGCTGGATTTGGGCGTCCGCATGGCGGCGGATTTCGTTCACCAGTTTGCGGATGATCATATCAGTATTTTCGAGGTTCTGGCGGTATTGTTTTTCAACCAGGATGAAATAGCGACGAACCATGCGACCACGCGCATTATTCTCGACCATCGCCAGTTCCTTGGCCATATCGAGGGTGATGATATAGTCGATGCAATGTTTTGCTCCACTGGGAAGCTGCTCCACAAATTTGTGGAGCAGGTAATCAGTCCCTTCGATGAATTCGTATTTCTCAATACGACTTTTGATCCAGGTCGAAAAGTCTCGCTTCGACTCCAGGGATTCCCACAGATCGCGGGCGTTGACGGCGTTGACGGTTTCGTTTCCGATGACGGTTTCGGTGATTTTGATGAGTTCATTCATGACTGGGGCTCCTTGTTGATGTATTTATAAGCTTTTTCTGAGCTACTTTTCGAGCAAAAAAAGATCAATCGCTTTTCGCACCGCGTCGGAGATATTACCATCATGACTTCGATTTGCTTTGCGGATTAAAAGCTTCATTTTGTCTTCACTAACCCTCAAGTTCAGTCGGACTTTTGTTTTTTTCTTTATCTGCATTTCTACAACCTTTCGTTTGGCTTACCTTTAACATACATCAACGCAAGCTACATTCAAGCTACTTATTGGAAATTTCTCAAAAATAGCCCGAAAGTGAGCTTGAATATGTATGACAAGCGAACTATATTATTGTCGAGGTGATATTATGAATATGGATTTTTTGCGCGATAAGCGAAAAGAAAAACTTATAACACAAGAAGCTGTTGCCCGTAGATTGGGCATTGGCAAGGCGTCCTATCAGAAAATAGAGGCAGGCATTAACAATCTGCACCCCAAGCACTGGAAAAAAATTGCTTCCCTCTTGGGCATTTCGGAAAGCGATACTGCTAATTTCGCGGCCCTGATTGCGGTGCAGCGAAGGAAGAGAAGAGTATCTTCCGGCGAAGTAAAACCGGATGCTGTGGATCACGTCTTTTTTGCAAATGAGCAAGCCAAAGAGCTCGAAAAACGCGTCGCCTTCATTCGCGGCCTGTCCGAGTATGATTACGCCGAATTTGTGAATGCCTTTGAACAGCATAAGGGCGATCTGGTCTACGGCGGCAGCGGGCAGCTCCCCGGCTATTACCTGGATTGGCTGGAAGATAAAGCTTTTGAATATGATGGCTTTACTGCCGACGAGAAAGTCAAGATCCGACAATTCCTAAAAACACTAAGCGAAGAGCAAAAGAAATGAAAAAACTGTTGTTCTTGACGGCTGGAATCGTGCTGGTCGCTGTTGCGTTTGGGAGTGGATTCCTGGTTGCGAAATATTACTATGGACAGGAAGACGATAAAGAATCGTACTCCATTCATCAGGTAAAAATGTTTTCTCCCTGGGATGGCGTTTTGCGTGATCATATCATACGCCTCGAAAGAAATAGCGGCAATGCGGCGTTTTTATGCATAAAACAGGAAGAAGAATATTCTTTCTACAAGAACAGGCCGACACGCGAAATTAAAAGCCTTGTTTGGGCAACTATTCCGCAACGCGCCACAGATTTGATATGGCCGGTAAAAGAAAAAGACTAAGATGCCCGGGGTTATTCGCCCCGGGATTTTTTTTGCTCCAGTTTGGCCTGCCGGGCCGCGCGGGCCCTGGCCATGGATTCGCGCTTGGCCTCCAGGCGCTCCGGACTGTTGGCCGCGGCGCGGGCCTTGGCCATGTTACCGGAACTGCTGGTGGTTTTCTTTTGGGTCCGGGTGGATCCGGCCTTGCTGCGCTGACTGGCGAACGCCGCTTCGATCTCGCTTGCTATG
>JAVBSD010000111.1:0-4677 GCA_031547325.1 Victivallaceae bacterium
GCGGTCGGCGGCGAGCCCGGCTTCGGCCGCCGCGCCGCCGTCGATGGCGATTCGGGCCGCGGCATGGGGATCGCCGGCGGGAAATTGCGCGACCAGTTCGCGCCGGATCGGGTAGTATTCCAGGGTCGGAGCCCCGATCTGGCGCCCGGCCGGCGGGGTTGCCGCCGGGCGGGGGCCGGCCGGCGCGATCGGATGGATACCGGCGAAGCGTTCTTCGCCGGGCGCCAGCAGCCGCGCCCGGACGAACGGCATGGCGCTGTAGGTTCCCCAGGCCGGCAAATGCCAGCCGTAACGGCCGCCGCGATAGAAGCGGAAGGCGTTGAAGAAAATTTCCGGGGTGCGCTCCGCCTCGATGCCGGCCGCGGCCAGCGGAATTCGCATCAGCGTCTGCCAGCCGCCGGCGGTGACGGCGGTCTCGGCGGTGAAGAGCGCGTCGGGCAGCGGGGTTTCATTGTAGCGCCGGCTGATCGAACCCGCCCGGTTGCAGGTGAATTCGTAGAAGTCGCGCACCTTGCCGATTTCGCCGAAGGCGCCCTCGTAGCCGCCGAACTGCAATACCCCCTCCGCCGCTTCGCCGGTCCCGAGGAGCACCTGGACCGCTTCGTCGAGGGTCAGGTCCTCTTCCGGACCGCGCGGAAAAGCCCGCCCGCCCGGCGTGGTGTCGGAACAGACGGCCAGCACCCAGAGCGCCGCGCCGTCGTGGCGCAGGTACAATGCGGTCTGCTCCGGCATATTTACCGTGCCGGACGGCGGGGTGAAGAGGCCGATCACCGCCGCCGTGTCGAAGGTTTCGGAATACGGGATGGCGACGTCACGCTCGTCCGCCGCCGCGACGAAAGCGGCGGCGAGCGCCGCCGGCAACAGGGTGCGCAGCTTCATCGGTCAAATCACCGAGCTCAGATCCAGCCACTTGCCGCGTTCGCCGTGACCGTCGTGATAGATGACGTTGACCGTGCCGTTGGGGTGGCGTTCGATCGACAGTCCGACCCCGTTGGCGTAGGTGCCGACTTGGTTCCAGCGCAGGAACATGCTGGCGCCGTTGCTCTCCGCGATGATCGCCTTGCCGGCGATGTCCGGCGAGTCCCAGCTCACCGCGCTGTAGTTGCCGTTGTAGGCGACCCCGACGTCGTGCGGACTGATGGTCAGGTAGTTGCGGTCGACGATCCACTCGAGTCCGAAGGTGCCGGCCGGGCTCTTCGACGGGCAGATGAAAACTTCCTTCGGCGCGTCGTAGAGCTGCGCCGGGCCGCAGGTCCACGGACGCACGGAGGGGTCGCCGGGCACGAAAATGATCCCGGTGCCGGCGTAGTACCCCGGCGGCGGCGGGATCGAGTTGTAGTCGTTGGTGTACATCGCCATATGCAAATAGAGCTGCTTGTAGTTGGAGAGGCACTTGGTGGTCTGCGCCGCCGCCCGCGCCTTGGACAGGGCCGGCAGCAGCATCGAGGCCAAAATTGCGATGATCGCGATCACGACGAGGAGTTCTATGAGTGTGAATCGACGGTGAAATGAAACGCGCGGTGTCATCGGTCGGCCTCCTTGGGGTTGATAATGATATATATCAATGTTTCCTGTAAAATATTATAGCAAACAATGGCGTGAAAGTCAATAGGAGGATCGAAAAAAAGTCATTTTTTTCACTGCGTCCGGCAGACCGACTTGAAAGAATGCTCCGGCCCGGTTAGATTAAAGGCCATGAAATCCGGTCGCGAATCCAAATATTTGGCGTTGAAGCAGACTTTGCAGGAGAAGATCGGCTCGGGAGAATTGTGTCCGGGCGATCAGCTTCCGACCTGCCGGGAGTTGGCGCACGAGTACAACGTCAGTTACCTGACCGCGACCCGGGCGGTGAGTTTGCTCGCCGCCGAGGGGTTTATCCGGTCGAGCCAGGGGCGCGGCAGCTTCGTGAGGCCGCGAACGGCGGCGGCGGGCGCGAGCGGCGGCGAAGACCGGCGCGTCACCTTGTGCGCGCCGCCGATCGAGCACCCCCAGGTGGAGGTTTTTCTCGCCGAAGGGCGGCGTCTGTTCGCGGAGCACGGCTGGGAGGTGGAGGTCGAGCGGCCCTCCCGGGTCCGGGAGGTGCTGCGGCTGGTCAAGCGGCCGGACTATTATACGCTGCTCTTCGGCTTCAACGTTTCCAATTACAACGACCGCTACCAGATCGCCACCCACGGGCGGGGGCGGATCGTGATTCTCGGCGAGCGTTTCGACTTCTTCGGGG
This sequence comes from Victivallaceae bacterium, assembly GCA_031547325.1. Lineage (GTDB taxonomy): Bacteria > Verrucomicrobiota > Lentisphaeria > Victivallales > Victivallaceae > JAVBQJ01. Next base: position 2,222 of record JAVBSD010000111.1, read on the forward strand.
TGACCAGCGTCAGCTGCGACAATGCCTACGGCATCCGCCTGGCGCTGGACTGCCTCTTCAAGCATGGGCGGACCCGGGTCGGACTGGTCTGCGTCAACCTGGCGCATATCGGCGAACTCGAAGCTCTGGCCGCGCTGCGCTGTTACTACCGCAAGCACGGCCGGGAAGCAGAGGTCGACGGCCTGGTGATCAACATCGGCATGAAGCAGTTCGAGCCGATCGGCGAACACGCTCCGGCGTGTTTCCGGCGCTGTCTCGACGCCGGCCTCTGGGACCGGCTCGACGCGGTGATCGCGCCGGAAGCGGAGACCGCGCTCCTGCTCGGCGAATTCCTGGCGGCGCACGGCTACCGGGTGCCGGAGGAGATCGCCATGATCGCCATCAACGATATCGCCGACCCTTTGGGCGTTCACCGCCGCCTGAGCTGTATCGACACCGATTTTCCGGATCAGGTCCGGCTCGGCGTCGAGGCGATGCTCAAGCTCGCCGGCGGCGGCGGCTTCGACGAGGTGCTCTATACCTGTGAACCCCGGCTGGTGCTGCGCGACACCACGCCGCAATGACCGGCGGGGGCGTGCCTTCGATTTTCACTCAAGAGATCTTTGAAGATCTCACATCGCCTTCATCTGGCGCAGGGCGAAGAGCAGGCAGCGGGGCAGGTGGAAGAAGGTCTTCCATTTGCCGCCCTTGAGCATCGACGACGGCTCTCCCGCCCGGTTGAGGTAGGCGAACCACTCCGGATGCTCGGTGTCGCGGAAATGCCTGAAGCTGTATTCGTCGATCATCTTGAAATAGTCGAGGAACTTGTTGTCGCCGGTCAGGCGGTAGGCGTAGAGCGCCGCCAGCGTCGCTTCGTTGTGGACCCACCACAGCTTCATGTCGTGCTGGAGCTCCAGGTGCGGCTTGCCCAGCGCGTCCATGAAGTAGAAGATGCCGCCGCATTCGCGGTCGAGTCCGAACTGGAAGAGCCGGTCGACGTATTCGGCCGCCCGCGCGATCAGGGCGCGGTCGTTGTGGGCTTCGGCGTACTGCAGCACGAACCACATCGACTCCAGGCCGTGGCCGGGATTGACGAAACGCCCCTCGCAACTCGCCAGGTCGAAGGTCCCGTCGGGATTGACGTTCTCGAAGAGCACCTTGAGCTCGGGATTGTAGAACTTTTCCATCACCGTGTCGATCGCGGCGCGGGTGTCGGCTTCGTACTGATCGGTCCCGAGGTCGGCGCCGAGCACGTTGCCGAGGTTGGCCAGGATCATGTAGTTGCCGAGCGCCAGGCGCGCGCCCTTGCCGGGCAGGGCTTTTTCGTATTTGCCCTTGGGATCGGGGATGCGCCGGATGTAGCTGGCCATCGCCGATTCGGCTTCGGCGCGGTAGCGCGCCTCGCCGGTCGCGGCGTAGAGGGCCGACGCGCCCATCGCCGCGAAGCAGTCCGAATAGATGCTGAAGGGCGCCATCGCCGGGACGCCTTCGCGGTTGAGCTGGAAGTAATAGCTGCCGTCGTCGAGGCGGCCGTGCCGGGTCAGGAAGTCGAAGCCCTGGCGGGCGATGGCCAGCCAGTTTTCATGGCCGGCGCCGTATTCGCTGTGGTACAGTGTGGCGAACATGTAGACGACGCGCCACTGCATCCACATGTATTTGCTGGTGTCGTAGACGCTGCCGTCGCGGTCGAGCATGGTGAAATACCCGCCGTATTCACGGTCGACGCAGTGTTCCTCCCAAAAGGGAATTACCCGGTTGAGGAGTTCGTCTTCGTAACGTTCGATCGTCGGTTGCCAGTTCATGACCCGATATTTCCTTTTTTACCGTATTATTTCAGCAGGTCGCCGATGCCGATGCCGGCGTCGGCCAGCATCAGCCCGATGGCGATCGGCGCGTTGGTCCAGCCGGTGTAGATGCTGTTGGCGCCGCCCTCGAAGCGGTCGCCGCCGCCCCAATCGCCGGCCTTGAGGTCGTACATGCCGCGCCAGCAGCCGGCGACTTGCGGTTCTTCCGAAGCGTCCTGGATATCGGCCAGCAGGGCGGCGAGTTCGTCGGCCCGTTTCCGGTGTTCCGGGTCGCCGGTGGCCCGGGCCAGGTTGACGAAGCCGAGCAGCGCCCAGTTGACGGTGTAAATGGTATCGACCAGGTGGGGCCCGACCGGCGTTTCGAAGTGCTCGGCCGGCAGGTTGCCGGTGCCGGAGGCGGCCGCTTTGGCCACCAGCGCCGCCGCCAGCCTGGCGGTCAGCTCGGCGAAGACCGGCTCGTCCGGGAAGAGCTGCATCGCCGGCGGCAGGGCGATCATGGCGTAGGCCAGTTCGCTCGAACCGAAGGTCTCCAGCCGGTCGAGCACGTAGTTCGCGTAGTCGCGCGCCGCCTCGAAGTACTCCGGCTTCGGCGTCAGCGTATAGGCGGCGAGAAACGCCGACACCGGCGGAATGCCCCAGTGCGGCAGGGTGATCCGGCCGACGAAGAGCTTT
>JAVBSD010000376.1:0-4289 GCA_031547325.1 Victivallaceae bacterium
CAACTGCGTCAGCGTCCTGCCGCCGCAGCCGGGACAGTTCATGCCCTCGGTGTGGAGCGACGAATACGCGCTCGGCGAAGTGGCGGCCGACCACCTCCTCGGGCGCGGCTGCCGCCGCTTCCTGATCGCCGCGGTATCGCACGGCATCAACTATCTTCCTTATTACCAGTGCCTCGAAGGCTTCCTGCGCCGCGTCACCGCGGCCAGGCTCCACGAATGCGACATCCGCTGCCTGTGGAGCGACCTGCCGGAAGAGTGCGCTTCTCCGGAGCTGCTTTTTTCCCGCCGCCGGATCGATTTCGCCGACTGCGACGCGCTGCTGGCGCTGACCGACGACTACGCCATCCGCTGCATGGCCGCCCTCGCCAAACGCGGCGTCAAGGTCCCCGGACAACTGGCGGTCGTCGGCATCGACGGCACCCGCGCCGGCGCCAACGCCACGCCGCCCTTGACCTCGGTGGCCCACGACCACACCGCGATGGCCAAAGCCGCCTTCGACATCCTGCGCCGCCGCCGCCAGGCCGAACACATCACCGTGAAGCCGATCCTGATCGAACGGGAATCGACCGCCATAAATCGAACCGAAGCAACGCAACATTGACAAGAAAGGGAAACGAAATGCGAAAAAAATTCACACTCATTGAGCTCTTGGTCGTGATCGCGATCATCGCGATTCTTGCCTCCATGCTGCTGCCGGCCCTCTCCAAGGCCCGGATGGCGGCGATCGTCTCCAAATGCGTCAGCAACCAGAAGCAGGTGATGCTGGGGGTCCATATGTATTCCATGGACAATCAGGACTCCGGGCCGTGGGGCGACGCGACGCACGGACTGGGCAGCGACGTCCAGCCGCGTTTCTGGGGGGTGCTGGTCCTGCCCTACCTCGGCGGCGACGTCAACAGCTTCGCCTGGGGCGGAATGTCCAGCGCAACCGAGGGCGGCGTCCTCAAATGTCCCGGCACCGGCAACACCACCACTCTGCTGCAGGGCGCGCTGTACCACTCCTTCGCCTGCGGCGCCGTGACGCCGCGGCTCACCGCGATCGGCAATCCCTCGGGACGGATCTACCGGGTCGACAGCCTGCCCGGCTACGCCTGCTTCACCTACGGCCAGAACCCCTACTACGCCGCCGATCCGGTGGTGACCTTCAACAACCACGCCGGGCAAAGAGCCAACGTCTCGCTGGTCGACGGCCATGTCGAAACCGTTTCCTACGGCCGGTTGACCTATTACGAATTCTACTATCAATTGGGCCAGACCACCGACTGACGTCAAGGGACTTTTTCATGCGCAGACTCTTCCTTCCGATCGCCTTGCTGGCCATGCTGGCAAGCTCCGCCGCTGAAACCGTGACGGTGATCGGGGGCGGCCGGCCCGCCCTCGACATCGCCGTCGCCGCCGACGCCGCGCCGCCGGAGCGCTACGCGGCGGAGTTGCTCGCCGCCACCCTGGGCGAAGTCGCCGGCGCCCCGTTCCGGGTCATTGAAATCGACGCCGACCCGGCCGCGCCGGTGATTGCGGTCGGCCCCGGCGCCGCCCGGCTGGTCCACCCCGGCGTCGACCTCGCAGGCCTCGGCACCGAGGGCATCCTCCTCGAGTCGTCGGGCGGAAGCCTGATCCGGACCGGCGGAAACGCGACCGAACGCGGCACCATTTACGCCGCCTCGACCTTCCTTGAGGAGCACGCCGACTGCTTCTTCCCGGCCCCCGGCGTCAAGTCGATTCCGCGCCTTGCCGAGCTGGCCGCAACGGTCGAGACGCTCCGCTACGTGCCGCCTTTTTGGTACCGCGAGCCCTTCTTCTACAAAATCGCCCGTTCCCCGGACTGGGCGGCGTGGAACAAGGTCAACGGCCACACCGTCCGCGGCCTCGCCGAGCCGCGCTACGGCGGCATCGTCAACTTCATCGGCGGCGATTATTTCGCCCATACCTTCGAGAAGATCGCCCCGCGCGACGAATACTTCGCCGAACACCCGGAGTGGTTCAGCGAAAACAACGGCGTCCGCGCCGGCCCCGGCCAGGGCTGGCAATGGTGCCTGACCAACGAGGAGCTGCTGGCCTTCTGCATCGCCTGGGTCAAAGACTTTCTCAAGGACAAGCCGGCCGACTCCATCCTGTCGATCTCCCAGATCGACGGCGACACCGGCACCTACCGCTGCCGCTGCGTCAAATGCGCCGCCGTCGAAGCCGAAGAGGGCGCGGCCTCCGGCCCCTACCTGAGGTTCGTCAACGCCGTCGCGGCGGCGATCGAGGCCGATTACCCCGAGGCGATGATCGAAACCTTGGCCTACGGTCCGACCACCGCGCCGCCGAAGCTGACCAGAGCGCGGCACAATGTGGTGATCCGCTACTGCGGCGGCCCCTCGGAGGAGTGCGCCGAATGGGGCAAAATCTGCGACAACCTCTTCGCCTGGAACTACGTGACCAACTTCTACGACTACGTCCTGCCGGTGGCCGGCTTCGACGGTTTCACCGCCCATTACGCCGGCTTTCGCGACTGCAACGTCAAAGGCGTGTTTTCGCTGGGCAACTACAACCGGCCCTTCGGCAGCTTCGCCGATCTGCGCGCTTTTCTGGCCGCGCGGCTGATGTGGGAGCCGGAGCGCGATCCGCACGAGCTGGCGCGCCGTTTCGTCCGCGCCTACTACGGCGAGGCCGCGGCGCCCTACATCGCCGAATACCTGGAGCTGCTCTACCGCGAGGAGGCCGAGCGCCCCGGCGCGGCCTGTTTCAGCGTCGCCACGCTGCAGACCGCCGACCGCTTGCTCGCCGAAGCCGAGGCCAAAAGCTCCGGCGAATTCCGGGACCGGGTCGCCGAGGTGCGCTTCGGCGTAATCGACGCGATCATGACCCAAATGCCCTTCCTGCGCCAGCTCGCCGAACTCGAAGGCATCCGGGACGGCTTCGCGCCGCCGGAGCACTACGTCGAACTCTACCGGCGCTACGCCGACCAGTTCGAACTGACCCACTACGGCGAACGCCCCCACGAAACCATCGCCCATCAGTTGGCCCGCTACGACGGACGCGCCGCGGCTCCCCACCCGGAAATCGTCGCCGGCCTCCCCCGGCGCGACTGGTTCGAGTTCCAGGACGACCGTTATCTGATCATCGGCCTGGGCGACCTGGGCGACATTGTCGACGACCCGCCGGCCTCCGACGGCAAGGCGGCGATGCTGAACGGCACCCATACCTCCCTGGCGCTGCGGCCGGAGCTGATCCACCGCGTCCCGGAGTTCAACCCCAATCCCGACGACTTGTGGGATGTCTACTTCGCGCTGCGCATTGAATTGCGCGACGGGGCCACCCCCGACGGCTCCGCGGTGGTCTACGGCTGCAACCGGCGTACTCCGGATACCTACCTCGAAGAAAACACCGGAGTGATCCCGCTCGGCGCGGTTTCCGACCGGGAGTACCGCTGGTTCAAAATGGCCAAACCGCAGAAGTTCCAGGACGACCGCTATCTCTGGTTTGCGCCGCCGCGCGGTCAGAGCAACCTCAAAGGCATCTTCATCGACCGGGTGGTCTTCGTCCGCCGGACCGGAGCAGGCGCTTGACATTGGCGATTCGCCGGTTATATTACTCGGCATTATGACCGGCAACATCATTTTAGCGGAAATACCCTTCGAGCTCGACGCCGAGAAGCTGGCCGAGCGGGCTCACCTGCCCGACGACGACCCGGAAATGCGCCGGGCGTGGGAAACCCTGCTCGACCGGGTACGCGGGACGGCGCGCCCCAAGGCGGTCTACCGCGACTGCGCCGTGACGGCGCGGGATGCCGCCGGGGTCGGGGTCGAAGGGCTCCGCCTGGAGAGCAGGGTGCTGGCCGATCAGCTCGGCGACCGGCGGCGGCTCTTCGCTTATTGCGCCACCTGCGGGACTGAAACCGCCTGTTTCGAGGACGAGCTCGACCCGCTGGAACGTTTCTGGCTCGAAGAAATCCGCATGGATCTGCTGCGCCAGGCCAAAAATTTTCTCGACGCCGAAATCCGCCGCCGCCATCGGATTCCCCGTCTCGGCGGCATGTCGCCCGGGTCCGGCGACGCCGACGTCTGGCCGCTGAGCGAACAGCTCAAGGTTTTCGCGCTGCTCGGCAACCGGGTGGCCGCCGACATCGGCGTCGAGCTGACCGACGGGCTGTTGATGATTCCCTACAAAAGCATTTCCGGCGTGCTTTACGCGGCCGAACACGACTTCGCCACCTGCCAGTTGTGCCACCGCGAGCCCTGCCCCAACCGCCGCGCCCCCTTCGACCGGGCGCTGCATGAAAAAATGAATTAAAAAATAAAAAAATA
>JAVBSD010000344.1:0-3327 GCA_031547325.1 Victivallaceae bacterium
CGTTGAACATGTCGCGGATCCGCACCTCGGCGGCCTGCTTGCCCGGCACCATGTTCCAGTAGGGCTTCAGCCCGATCAGGCGGTTGGCGCGGATCCGGCCGGCCGGCTCCTCCGGCGCGTCGTACGGAGCGTTGAGCGCCATGCCGAAGCGCCGCACGCCGTCGCAGTTGCGCCCGATGTAGCCGTCGGCCGCCGGCCGGTCGGTCGCCGGCAGCGGCAGACCGAAACAGTTGTAGCCGAAGCTCCGGCCGCCGAGCAGCGTCTCCAGCCAGGCGTCGCACTCCTCGAAGCGGAAATGGCCGTCGAACTTCCGGGCGAAGCCGCGCGGGTCCGGATCGGCGCTCGATTCGAAGATGTGGATGTGCGCGTCGAAGATCTCCGCCGGCAGCCGGTCGGCGATCCACCGATCGAAAAATTGCCGGTCCCGTTGGCTGAATTCATTCATCGTATGCCCTCCATGGCGATCAGAGCCGCGCCGGTCGCGCCCGCGTCGGCGGCGGCGATATCCACTTCCAGCCGGGTGAAATCGGCGATGATCGCCGGCCACACCGGACTTCGCGACGGGCCGCCGGCCAGCCGCGCCCGGGTGAAAACCAATCCCCGCCGGCGCAGGGCGTCGAGGCGTTCGGCCAGCAGATGCGCCGCGCCGTTCATCACCATCCGCGCCAAGTCCGGCCTGGCGGCCTCCGACGGGCGGTAGCCGGCCGTCAGGTCGAGCCACTCCCCGGTCGTCGAGAGGGCGGCCAGCCGGTCGAAGCCGGCGACGTCGCCGAAATCGCGCCGGACGTATTCGTCGACGGTCCGCCCGATCTGCGGCACCGAAAAAATCGCGCCCCACGGCCCTCCCGCATGGGCCAGAAAAGGATCGCACAGCAATTCCAGCTCGACGATCCGCTCCCGGGAGGGCTCCGGGAAAAATCCCACCCACGAAGTCCCGCAGGAGAGCAGCAGCTCACCGACCCCGGTCACCCCCGCCGCCCGCGCCGCCGCCGGATGGTCGAAGCTGCCGGCGACCACCATGGTTTCCTCCCCGAGCCCGGTATCGGCCGCCGCCCGCGGGGTCAGCCGCCCGATCGCGCGGCCGGTTTCGACCAGCTCCGGCAGTTGTTCCCGGCGCAAATGAAAACGGTCCAGCAATTCGGCGCTGTAGTCGCGTTCAAGCTGGTCGATCAGCTCGAACGGCGTGCCGCCGGAGGGGTCGAGCACCCGGCGTCCGGTCAGCTTCCAGGCCAGATATTCCTGGCTCTGGCCGACCAGGCAATCGCGGTAGAGCTCCGGACAATGCTCCGCCAGCCAGGCCAGGTGCGCCGGCGGAAATTCTTCGACGCACGGCCAGCCGGTGATCCGGCGCATGTATTCCGGCGTCAACCCATCGAGCATGGGCAACGGCCCCTCCCCGGAACGGCGGTCGAGCCAGCTGATGACCGGCGTCGCGGCGGAACCGTCGGGATGGAGCAGCAGGGTGTTGCCGGAGGCGGCCGCCATCGCCAGCGCCGCCACCTTTCCGCCCCGCCCCAGCTCGCGCAGCAGGCCGCAGAGGTCGGCATAGTGTGCTTCGGGGTCGAATTCGACGCGCAAGCCCGAGGCGCGGTAGGCGACCCGCCGTTCGGCACGGGCCGTCACCCGGCCTTCGGCGGCCGAATAGAGCACCCCCTTGATTACCGTGGTGCCGGCGTCGACGCCTATGAAATACATAACGCCTCCAGCGCGCCGCGCATCCGCCCGACCACAAATTCAACCATCAACTGCGAAGCGGTCAGGGGCAGCTTGGTCAGCGCCACCGGCGGGCAGTCGGCCTTGTAGGTCTGGCTCGACACGTCGATCCCGCCCCGGTTCATCGCGGCGACAAAGGCCAGTGCCTCTTCGCCCCTGTGAAAGACCAGCGTGGTCATGTGCGCCTCGCCGTCGACCCCGGCCAGGAACGCCGGGAAATCCCCGGCCAGCCCGGCCAGCATCCGATGGTACAATTGACCGATGTACCGGGTATGCTTTGCGTTGCGCCGGGCGAAAGCCATGGTGATCAGGTAAGAGAGCGACGCCAGCTCCTCCTGCCCGTTGGTGACCAAAACGCCGAACTGGTTCAGCGAATCCATTTTGCGGTTGGTCAGCAACCGGCTGGCCGGATACTGACCGCCGGGAAAGCCCTTGCCGACGGCGACGAAATCCGGCCGCAAGCCGTATTCGCGGAACAAAAACATCTCCGGCGACCACATGCACGACTGAATCTCGTCCACCACCGTCGGAATGTCGCGGGCCAGGCACAGTTCGTGGCATTTCCCGACGAATTCTTCGCCGAGGCGGATGCCGCCGTAATTCATCAGCACCAGCTCATGGATGAAGCCGGCGACCTTGCAGCTCCCCGAATCGAATTGTTCGACCTTGGCGGCGAAATCCTCGAAGGAATTGATCGCCACCGGCTCCACCCGGTACAGCTCCGCCGACTCGGCCGCCGCATAAAATTCCGGCCACATGCCGCGCAGGGTCTGGGCCAGGACCGTGGTCCCGTGATAATTGGCTTCGCTCCCCCCCTTGTAGTCGGACATGACCAGAAAAACCGGCGTCCGCCCCGCGTACCGCGGCTCCGGGAAGGTCCGGTCGAGGCGGTAGAAACGCGCCAGCAGCATCTTGAGCGCCCCCTCCACCGCCAGACTGCCGGTTTCGAGGTTGACCACCCGGCAGAGGGCGCGTTCGTCCGGCGAATCGAGCAGCGCCTCCAGCGCCCGGTCGTCCTCCGGCGCGACGCCGTTGGCGGCGCGCACCAGTTCGCGCTCCAAGGTCCGGGTGATGAAGCCGCGGGTATTGTTGTGGGTGGCGTTGGGAATGCCGAGCCGGGCGGCGTTTTCGAGCAGCCGGTAGCCGGGGAAGGCGTGGCCCAGCGACGCGTGGTAGTGCTCGCTCTTGCCGATGAAGTAGATCCGGCCGTCCTCGCCGATCCGGACGCAGCCGAAGCCCCCCAACGGCGCCATCTCCGAATGCTGCGCCCGGCGGAAGGAATCGGTCGGCGCGCCGGCGTTCCCGCCGGCGAAAGCTTCGACCAGCCGGCTCCCCGCCAGCACCGCCAGCTCGTCGCAGCGCCGGGCGAATTCCGGCGGATAAAACTCCACCTTTTCCTCCGCCAGCCGCCGCAATTCGGCCTCCGGGACGCCGGTCAGCGCCGACTGCGTCCGGCACACCGCCGCCAGATAATCGCTCCCGAGCAGGTCCGCAAGCGACAACGCCACATTTTCAATACGCACGATTCCACTCCTTGTCCGATGATATAGTTATATTATAGCAAAGAAATAAAATTCCGCAAGTTGTTTTGATTGATTTAATCAAAATATTTTT
>JAVBSD010000083.1:0-9200 GCA_031547325.1 Victivallaceae bacterium
TCCCGGGGCGCCAGCCGCCCCAGGTCATCCGCCGATTCAAACGACGCCAGATTCCGGGAGCGTTCGATGAGTTCGTCGACGGCGGCGAACCAGCCGTCCCATCCGGCGTCGCGCCAGAAGCCGAAACGGTACATCCGGCTGATGTAATCGCAGAAGTGATAGGCGTCGAGCAGCGATTCGAAGGGCCCCTCCGGAATCGCATACCGCCGGTCGAGATACGCCGCGTTCCACCGCCGTAGCTCCGGCAGCAGCGCCTCCGGGCCGTCGTCGGCGGGATATCCTCCCAGCCACTCGCCGATCTCCAGTCCGGGATCCTCCTCCAGCAGCTCCCGCACCAGCTCCTGCGACCGTTCCGCCAGCGCCCGGTACGGCAAACCGTCGATCAGCCGCCGCCGGACCCGATCCTGCAAGTTGACCGCCAAAGCGTAACGGCAGTCGGGGCCGCCGCCGAGCGCCGCGGCGGCTTCCCACAGCGGAGCCGCGGTGTCCGGATTTCGCATATGGCGCGCTTCGGCGCAGAGGCGTTCCGCCTCCAGCTGCCGGTCCGGGAGCGCCGCGGCCGGCGGCGCCGACCCGAGCGCGGCCAGGATGTCGCCGGCCGGAATGTCGCCGGATCCGGCGTATTGCCGGCTCCACAGCGTTTCGCCCGAAGCATCGCGCAGCCGAACGACAGTTTGCACCTCGCCGCGTTCGAAAAAAACGTCGAATTCGAGCGACAAGAGCGCCGGGAAGAGTTCGCGCCATTCGCCGGTGAGTTCGCGTTCGCGGTTGACCCATTCGAGTGAAGCGCGCTCCAGCATCAGCACCTCCGGCGACGCGCCGATCCGGCGGACCGCGTCGGCGATCCGCCCGACGGCCCGCCGTTTCCCGGCGCGGTCGAGGCCGCTGATGTTCAGTTCCGCCACCGCCACCGGAAGCGGATTCGCCGCCAGCTTGGCGCGCCCCGTCTCCAGCAGCGCGGCCACGCCCGGCGCGCCCTCTCCGGGCATGGCGGCGTCGACGTAAACCGCGCCGCTGCGCCCGTCGAAATAACGCACCGAATCCCGGGTCAGCATCAGAAAGGTTTCGGCGTCGAGGAGCTTGGCGGTGGCGCGGATGTCGGCGGCCTCCAGCAGCATGCGTTCGCCGAGCACCCGGTCCATTGCGGCGCGTTCGAACACTTCCCAGCCGCCGGCGCCGGACAATTCGGCGACCACCCGGTCGCCGAGCCCGGCGTCGCCGTAATCGATCACCGCCAGCCGCTCCGCCGCCAGGAACAACCCCGCCGACAAAAGTGCGATTGTCGCAATGATTTTCGTCATATATCCAATAGGACGCGAACTCACTCCGCGATCTTGGCAACCGCTCCCGGCCGGAGCTCGACCGTCCGGGGGACGCCGTTCATCCGCAGCTCGAAAACCCCGCTCGCTTCAGCGGCGAGGGTGCATTCGACCACCCTCCCCCGGCGCCATGTCGCGCTCACCGTCACCGCGCCGCGGGCGCGCCAGCCCGAAAAGGAGCCGTCTGCCCAATCGGCCGGCAGCGCCGGCAGGAGTTCGACGATCCAGTGTCCTTCGGCGTTGCGTTTGTGGCTTTGCAGCAGCATTTCGCCGATCCCGGCGGTCGCGCCGTAGTTGCCGTCGATCTGAAAGGGCGGGTGGGCGTCGAAGAAATTGGGATAGGTGCCGCCGCCGCCGCCCCAATTTTGCGGCCCCCGTGGATCGACCGGACGCATCAGCCCGGCGAGGATTCTGCGGCAGCGTTCGCCGTCGCCGAACCGCGCCCACAGCGCGACCCGCCACGCCATCGCCCAGCCGGTGGAAAAGTCGCCGCGCTTCTCCAGCGCCCGTTTCACCGCCTCGAAGTATTCTCCCCGGGTATAAGCGCAGCCGGGGTAGACCCCGTAGAGGTGCGACAGGTGGCGGTGATTGGGCTCCGGCTCCTCGAATTCCGCGCCGTATTCCAGCAGCCGTCCGTCGGAGCCGATCCGGTCGGGGCGCAGCCGTTCCAGCCGGAGGCGCACTTCAGCGGTCAACTCATCGTCGCGCCCGAGGATCGCGGCGAATTCCGCCAGATCGGTGAAAAGCTCGCGCACCAGCGCCATATCGCAGGCCGAAGCCGTCGCCGCCGGCGCGTCTTCGCCGGTCGCCGGATCGCGGAAGACGTTTTCGGGAGAAGTCGACGGCGACACATAATATTCCCCGGTCGCCGGGTCATGGAGCAGCAAGTCGCAGCAGAAACGCGCCGCTCCTTCGAGCACCCAATAGAACGCTTCGAGAAACTTCCGGTCGCCGCCGTGCCGGTAGTGTTCGGCGATGTGGCGGCACAGCCACACTCCGGCCAGCGGGAAAACGCCCCAGCGGGCGTCGCCGGTGGCCGCGCCGGGATAGCGCCACAGGTCGCTGTTGTGGTGCAGACACCAGCCGGAGGCGCCGTATTTGCCGCGCGCCGCGATTTCACCGGTTTTCGCCGCCTCGGCGATAAAAGCCAGGAGCGGGTGGACGCATTCGGGCAGACCGGCGGTTTCGCCCGGCCAATAGTTCATTTCCAGGTTGATGTTGGTGGTGTAGTTGCAGCCCCAGGGCGGCGTCAGCGACTTGTTCCAGATGCCCTGCAAATTGGCCGGCTGGGTGCCGGGGCGCGATGCCGCGATCAATAAATAACGCCCGTAATTCCAGAAAAGCGCCGCCAGCGCCGGCGAAAAATCGCTCCCCGCCGCCGCCAGCCGCCGGTCGGAGGCGTCGAGGTCGCCTGGGCGCTCCGGCAGCGTCAGCGCGCTCCGCAAATAGAGCTCTTGGTAATCCTCCAGGTGTTGACGCAAAAGTTGGTCATATCCGGCCGCCGCGCCCCGGTCGAGGTCGGCCCGGCAGCGTTCGCCCGGCGTCCCCGGCCGGGAGCCGGGCTCGGCGGCGAATCCGGCGAAGTCGCTCCGGATCGCCACCAGCAGAGTCGCCGCGTCGGCGCCGGCGGCTTCGAGAGCATCTTCCCCGGCGGTCACAATGCCGCCTTCGGCGAGCAGTCGCAGCCGGATTTGCATCTTCAGCCCGGTCAGGCCCTCCGGCGACTCCCATTCGAGGCGGTCATAACGGTCGAGCCACGGACAGACGCCGTCGCAGACCAGGTCGCCGTCCTCGACGCGGACCGCGCCCCGGAGCTGCGAAGCCAGCCGCGCCTTGACACGGACCTGTCCCGGCCGGTCGGCGGCGATCCGGAACACCAGGAGCTCCGCCGGAAACGAGGCGAAGGCTTCGCGCCGGAAGCGGACATCCCCCCGCGTGAATTCGGTCGCCGCGACCGCCCGGGTCAGGTCGAGTTCGCGGCGGTAGCCGGCGGCCGCGCCGGAAGAATATTCCAAACTCAACGTGCCGGCCGGCAGGTAGCTCGCGCTGTCGGCGGTATCGAGGAATTCGCCGGTCAGGAGCTTGCCGGCCTCGGCGTAGCGTCCGGCCCCGATCAGGGCGCGGGTCCGGACCAGGACTTCGGGGCCGCCCGGGCGCGGGAGGTAGCCGGGCCGGCCCGACCACAGGGTATCTTCGTTGAGTTCGACGGTTTCGGCGCCGACGCCGCCGGGGATCATCGCGCCGAGGCGGCCGCTGCCCAGCGGCAGCGCCTCCTCCCAGGTTTCGGCGGGGCAGTCATACCGCAAAAGTTCGCTGGCGGGGTTCATGGCAGGGAGGCCTCCTTGGCGAGTTCGTTTTTGATGCCGGTGAAAATTTCCAGCGCCTCCGGCGAAGCGGCGACGTAGGGATCGAGCGAATCGAGCAAGCCGCGTTCCCGGTACTGGCGCCGGGAGTAGGCGTAATTCAGATCGTAGACCCAGCTGGCGGTGGTCAGCAGAAAATCCGGGATGGTCTTCAGGTCGCGGTAATTCGGGCTCTCGCGCCGCCGGAGCGTCTCCGCCACGCCGGGCGTGACCTCCGGCGCGTCCCGGAGTCCCAGCGTCACCGATTCGTCGCGGCGGCAGCCGGCATAATAATCGACCAGCACCCGCATGATGTCGAGCTTGTCGGCGTCGCGGATCGCTCCGGCGAAACGGCGCGTCCGCGCGTCGAGTCCCTCCGGCAGCGCCGGCAGATTGTGCATCCGGATCGCCGCGAAGGCCACCTCGCGGTCGGCGGGGCCGAGAAAATCGAACATCCCGAGCTCCTTCAGCAATTCGACGCCGAGCTCGGCGTGATTGAGCGAACGCGCGTCGGCGAAGGTCTTGAAGCGCCGGAACTGTTCGAAGCGGCCGAAGTCGTGTCCGAGGCCGATCACCTCCGCCAGCTCGGCGTCCGCTCCGCTCCACTGTTCATCGGCGGCGATGGCGCGGCATTCGCGGCGCACCATCAGCGTGTGGGTGATCTTGAGCTGAATGCCGTTGCTGACCTCGGCGTCGCCGGGGTCGAGGAAGCCGCGGGCGTATTTCAGAAATTTCGGTTCAAAAAGTTCGACCATGTTCAGCGCCTCCGCAGTGCCTGATGAATTTTTTCCGCCATCGCCGTTCCGAGGCCGGGGACCCGTTCGGCGATCTCCTCCGCCGTGACCTTGCGCAGCGCCCGGACCGATCCGAAGGTCTTGAGCAGCTCCCGCTTGCGCACTTCGCCGACGCCGGGAATATCGTCCAGGAGCGACTGCTGCAGCCGCTTCTGACGCAGCTCGCGGTGATAGGAGACGGCGAAGCGGTGCGCCTCGTCGCGCAGCGCCTGGAGAATCCGCAGCGCGCCGGAAAATCGCGACAGGATCACCGGGTCGGCGCGGCCGGGCAGGAAAAGCTCCTCGTTGCGCTTGGCCAATCCGACCACCGGCAGGTCTTCGAGGCCGAGCCCGGCCAGGGCTTCGCACGCCGATTTGAGCTGCCCCTTGCCGCCGTCGATCAGCACCAGGTCGGGGAGTTCGAGGTTTTCGTCGATCCGGCGGCGGTAGCGCCGGGTCACCACCTCCTTCATCATCGCGAAGTCGTCGCTCTGAAAAACGGTCTTGACCCGGAAGCGCCGGTATTCCTGCGGCGCCGGCCGGCCGTCGACGGCCACCACCAGCGAACCGACCGCCAGCGTTCCCAGGATGTTGGAGATGTCGAAGCCCTCGATGCGGTGCGGCGCCAGCGGCAGATTCAGCGCTTCGGCCAGTTCCGCCAGCGCCTCCTCCCCGCCGCCGCCGGGAATCCGGGCCGTGGCGAAAAGGCGTTTGCTGCTGCCGAAGACGGTTTCGAGGTTTTCAATCACATCGCGGAAGCGCGCCGCCAATTCGAATTTCTGCGCCGCCGCCAGTTTGGTCATCCGCTCTTTGAGTTCGGCGGTCAACGGTTTGATGTCGCCGGCGAGCACTTCGAGCATCCGGTCGAGGCGTTCGCGGTATTCGGCCTCGGAACACTTCCCGGAACAGGGTTCGCAGCAGTCGCGCACCATCCGCTTCAGGCAGTGCTTCCGGGTTTCGGCGTCGGGCGAATCGGCGCGGCAGCTGCGCAATTTGAAGTAGGCCAGCAGGAACTCCAGGGTCTGGCGCATCGCGTAGCCCTTGGGAAAGGGACCGAAATAGCGGGCGTTGTCGTCCTTGCGCACCCGCGCCGGAACCAGGGTCGGGAAGCGTTCGTCCTCGCGCAGCTTCAGCAGCAGATAGCGCTTGTCGTCGCGCATCAGGATGTTGTAATGCGGCGCGTACTCCTTGATCAACCGCGATTCGAGGATCAGCGCCTCGTCCTCGTTGTTGACCGTGTAGTATTCCCAGCGGTCGATCGAGTTGATCAGGCTGCGCAATTTGGCGTCGGCGCGGTTGAGCCGCGAGGGCTGAAAATACTGGCTCAGCCGCCGCCTCAGATTGACCGCCTTGCCGACGTAGATCACCTTGCCGAAACGGTCGCGGAAGACATAGACGCCCGGCTTGGCCGGCACTTCCCCGGGGTGGAAATCGTGCTCCGACGCACTCACCAGGCCGCCTCCGGCAGCGAAATGCCGCGGATTTTCTTGAAGACCGCCACCGCGTGCGAATCGGTCAGCCCGGCCAGCCAGTCCAGCACCAGGATCAGCCGCTTGTGCGCGCCGCCCTGCCATTCAGGATCGGCGACCGGGCGGGCTTCGGCCGGCAGCAGTTGCGCGAACTTGCGGCTGCGCGGCGTCGCGGCGGCTCCGCCCGCCGCCTGGCGGGCCAGTTCGCCGACCACCGGGACGAAGGCGTCGAGCAACCCCGCCGCCAGCTCGAACCCCGCCGCTCCGACCTCGGCGGCGCGCACGTTGGTGTAGATGTCCTCCAGGCTGCGGCGGTAAATGGCGTCCAGCGTCGAAGCCGAGGCGATCAGTTCGATCAGCGGGCGCTCCAGGAGGCCTTCGAGGATCGCGTCGTGGTGTTTGGCGAAGGCGCGGACCACCTGCTGCACCAGCTTGCCCAGCACCCTGGCGCGCAGAATTTCGACCCGCCGGTTGTCGTCCGGAACCTTCGCCAGGTTTTCGGCGGCGAAACGCGCCTCGCCGATGATGTCGAGGAAGTGGTTCTCCAGTTCGGCATAGGGAATGATGCCCAGGCGGTGGGCGTCCTCGAAGTCGACGATGCGGTAGGTGATGTCGTCGGCCGCCTCGACCAGCCAGGCCAGCGGATGGCGGCACCAGGCGTCGCCGCCCGGGTCCGCCGCCGGCAGCATGCCGGTGGTTTCGGCGACCTCGGCGAACAGCCCGCGGTCGCAGGCGAAGAAATTGAATTTCTTCCCGGCGATCCCCGGAGGGCGCACCGTGCTCGCCGCCGACACCGGGTATTTGGCGAAGGCTCCCAGCGTGGCGCAGGTCAACTGCAAGCCGCCGTAATTTTCCGGTCCTTCGAGGCGGGCCAGCACCCGGAATCCCTGGGCGTTGCCCTCGTAGCGGGCGATGTCGCAGGCCTCTGCTTCGCTCAGACCCGCCGCCGCGGCGCGGGCGGCGGGCGAATTGGCGAACCAGTGCTGGATGGCGTCTTCGCCGCAGTGGCCCAGGGGCGGATTGCCGATGTCGTGGGCCAGGCAGGCGGCGGCGACGATCGCTCCGATGTCGGCGGGAATGATCGGGCCGACCTCGAAGTTATCGCAGATATAAACCCCGGCGATGCCGCCCATGCTGCGCCCGATCGAGGCGGCTTCGAGGCTGTGGGTCAGGCGGGTCCGCACGTAGTCGCTGCCCGGCAG
Organism: Victivallaceae bacterium; assembly: GCA_031547325.1. Lineage (GTDB taxonomy): Bacteria > Verrucomicrobiota > Lentisphaeria > Victivallales > Victivallaceae > JAVBQJ01. The sequence continues at coordinate 7,106 of JAVBSD010000083.1, forward strand.
GGGAAAAACCTGCGCCTTGTCCTGAAGCCGGCGGAAAGCGGCGGAAAAAACCACCCGGTCGAAGTCCTGCTGAAAAGGCGAACGTCCGAGCGTCACCACGTCGGAGGTGCGCTTGCCGAGGCGGCGGCTGGACAACAGTTTTTTCCACGACATTTTCATGTATCGAGTCCGTGACGGGTTTTTTCCCAGTAAAAAGGTTTGGTGATCAGCTGCCAGGCTCCCTTCCAGGCGCCGATGGAAATCAGCACCCAGTAGGCGGGCAGGAACAACGCGTAAGGCACCAGGTCCCAGTAGCGGCGCTTGACCGCCGCCGCCGCCCCGATGCCGATCAGGAGAAAATTGCTGGCCAGGAGCACCGCCGAGCCGACGCCGAAGGCCAGCGACACCCCGCTCCACCACGGATGTTCGCTTTCGCCGAGGTAGACCAGATGCCAGGCGCGCCAGCCGAGCCGGACCGTCTCCGGGTCGCCGGGACCGACGATCTGCTCCAGCAGCCCGATGCCGTTGGCCCAACCGATCGCCAGCAGCGCGAGGTAGACGATCAGAATCGGCCAGCAAATCAAATTGGTCAGCATCATCATCACGCTGCCGCCGACGGTCAGCCCGGCATTGAGCATCCCCCACAGTCCGAGGTTGCGGTAGAGGTCGACCGGGTGGCGGGCGTGCACCAGATGGGTCTGCATGAAGCCCTTGACCCAGCGCGAACGCTGCCGGATGAAATTGCCGGCCCGGCTGTTGGCTTCCTCCATGGTGGTCGATTCCAGCATCAGCGTGCGGTGGCGGCGGCGGCCGATGCGCAGCCCGAGGTCACAGTCTTCGGTGACGTTGAACGGGTCCCAGCCGCCGAGTTCGCGCAGCACCTCGGTGCGGAAGTGGTTGCTGGTGCCGCCCAGGGGCAGCGGCGCGCCGATGACGCTCAGCCCGGGCAGAATCAGATCGAAGGTGGTCGAATATTCGATGGTGAACATCCGGGTCAGCCAATTCTGGCGGCGGTTGTAGTAGTTGAGCTTGGCCTGGACGCAGGCCACCGCCCGCTCGGGGTGGCGGCGGAAGACCGCGGCGGCCTTGCGCAGCTGGTCGCACTCGGGGATGTCCTCGGCGTCGTAAATCACGCACAGTTCGCCCCTGGCCGCCTCCAACCCGTAATTGCAGGCCCGCGGCTTGGTCCGCGGCAGCCCCAACGGCGCGGTGATGACCCGGAAGTGTCCCGGCAGCTCGATCGCGGCGATCGCGGCGCGGGTGGCGGCGTCGTCGGCTTCGATCAGGAGCTGGACGTCGAGCTTGTCCTTGGGGTAATCCAGCGCGTCGATGCGCTGAACGATCTTTTCGGCGATCCTCTCCTCGCGGAAGAGCGGCAGAAAGACGGTGTAGACCGGCAGTTCGGAATCGGGGACCGCGATCTCCTCCGGCGACACGCGCTGGACGCCGCCGCGCCACCCGGCCAGCGCGGCAACCAGCTTCTGCAGCGCCCCGGCGAGATAGAGCGCCATCAGCAAGCCGGCGCAGAGGAAAACGAAATAATCCCACCGGTACACCAGCAGCGCAACCAGCGCCAGCGCGACTCCGGCATAGCCGCACTTCTGCCACCAGGCGAAGGTGCGGACCGCGCCGTCGCGGCGGTGTTCGGTGATGAACTGCTCGCTCAGACGGTCGAAAGCCATCGCTAACGGCCCCCGACGATCCCCGAATTGAGGCAGCGGTTCTGCCAATGCCGAACCAACGGATCGATGGTGAAATCCTCAAGTTCGGCATCGTTGGCGATCGCGGCGTTGCAGTAGGGGCAGGCGCTGAACATCTCGACGTCCGGGGGCGCGATCAGGCTCCCGCAAGCGGGACAGACCAGCTTGCGCCCGCTTTCGTCGTAACAGAATTTATGGGTGGACGATTTTTTCATCGCGGTCTTTCTCCAATATGAAAAGTAATATACTTCGGCATGGCGGCATTTGCCAACCGCATAAACGAAAAAAGCCGCCGGATATTGTTTTGCCAAATCCGCCGCTTGCAAAAAGCGGCATTCGCCATTAAATTATGCAATAATCTTGAGAGGAGCAAGTCATGAATTTCATCCGTTTACCGTTCGTTTCGCTGTTGTGCG
>JAVBSD010000285.1:0-5159 GCA_031547325.1 Victivallaceae bacterium
CAGGGAGCTCAGAGCCAGCCCGTTGGGGTTGTTCTCGCAGATCATGACCGGCGGATCGTCGATCCCCGGCGTGAGGCCGGCGAACAACCCGGAAATCCCCCCGGAAAAGTCGTAGAAGACCTGCGAAAACGGCAGATCCACCGGCGACCAGCTGCGATAGACCACCAGCGGCAAGCCCAGTTCGTCCAGATTCTCCATGGTCACCGGGTCGTTGAAGTCGATGTTGACCAGCAATCCGGCGAGCTTGCCGGCGAATCCGGCCAGAAAAGCCCGGTCGCGCACCTCGCGCAGCCGCAGCATGTGCACTTCGTACCCCCGGCTGCGGAAGTATTCGAACACGTAGTCGATGTAATGATGGCAGGAGGAATTCAGCGCGTCGTTCAAATACGGGTTGAATTCGGTTTCCACGAAACCGATGCCCTTGGGCCGCGCCACCCCGCCGCCGCCGACGAAGGTCCCGCTGCCCTTGACCCGGTACAGCGCCCCCTCGGCGACCAGCTGCCCGAGCGCCCGGTGCGCCGTCAGCGCCGAGACGCCGAAACGCTCGGCCACCTCGCGCGTCCCCTCGAACGGCGCGCCGACGGCGACGGCGTTCGAGGCGAGTTCGCCGCGGATTTCCCGCGCGATCCACTGATATTTGCTGAGCCGTTTTCCCGTTGCCACTGTCATGCCCGCCGCGTTGTTCATTGACGTATATTAATATTATAGCAAGGAAAAGCTATTCAGCAACAGCAGTTCGAAAAAATCGTTAAAAAACACCTGTTTTGAGCTGAAAATTTTATTTTCTCACCCCAAAAGCTATACACGAAGCTGTATACGCTTACCGTCTGAATCCGCGGATTCTGCGGCCTTTCCGGGCGCGTCCGGCGCGACTGTAGAATGCCAACCCGGCGTCGTCCGGCGGTTCGGGAGGCGCTTCGGCCGGCCCGGCGGCGGCGGCCTCCGGCTCCGTTTTCTTCCCGCCCTTGCCGGCCAGGATCAGTCCGAGCTCAAAGAGCAGCAGGGTCGGCAGCGCCAGCAGCACCTGGCTCACCACATCCGGCGGGGTCAGGACGGCCGCCACGATCAGGATCGCGACGATCACCACCGGCCGCCGCCGGCGCAGGGCGTCGGGGTCGATGATTCCGGCGCGCCCCAGCACCATCACCGCCAGCGGCACCTGAAAGGTCAATCCGAAGGCCAGCGCCAGCCCGAAGCCCAGCGACAGCACCTCGGAGAGGCGCAGCACCGGGGTCAGGTGTTCGCCGGAATAGGAGGCCGCGAAATTCATCACCAGCGGCATGACCGCGCCGAGCGCGAAGGCCGCTCCGGCGAGAAACAGGCAATACCCGGAAATCACGAACCCCGCCGCCTTGCGGCGTTCATGACGGTACAGCGCCGGCGCGATGAAGCCCCACCACTGCCGCAGAATCAACGGAAAACCGAGGCCCAGCGCCAGCAGAAAGCCCACTTTGAGCTCGGCGAAGAGCACCTCCAGCGGCGTGAAATAATGCAGTTGCCTCAATTCCGGCGGCATCATCCAGCCGACGTACCGCGAAATCGCCCATCCGGCGCAGAGAAATGCCGGAATGAAGGCGACCGCCAGCGTCAGCACGTTGTACCACAACACCCGGCGCAGCGCTTCGATATGACGCCAGAAAGGCAGATCGGAGTCCTTCATTCACCCTTCTTATCGCCGGCAGCCTCTTTTTCGTCTTCCTTCCTGGCCGATTCCTCGGCGGCGTCCAGCAGTTCGGCGGATTCGCGCCGGAGTTCGTTTTTGGCCTTCTTGAACTCAAAACTGGCCCGGCCCAGAGCCCGCGCCAGCTCGGGAATGCGTTTGGCGCCAAAGAGCAGCACCACCACGATGAGAATCAGAATAATTTCAGTGAAGCCGATGCCCATGATGATATTCCTCCTTGCAATTTCATAAATTCCATGATAGAATAATGTAGTTGCCTTCAAAGGCAATTACAAGCGGGGGAGTAAAAAATGAAACGACGCGATTTTCTCAAAACCACCGCCGTCGCGGCCGCCGGTCTCGGACTGCTGAGCCGCCTGCCCGGCGGACGGCTGCTGGCCGCCGGCGGCGACGACGGCGCCGGCGATCCCGATCTGGTCGCGGTCCGGGGCGGCGAACCGGCGGCGATGTTCGCCAAAGCCATCGCCGAATACGGCGGCATGGCCGCTTTTGTCAAACCCGGCTCCAAAGTGGTGGTCAAGCCCAACATCGGGTGGGACCGGCCGCCGGAAATGGGGGCCGACACCAACCCCGAGCTGGTCGAAGCGATCGTCGCGGCCTGCGTGGCGGCGGGGGCCGCCGAAGTGGCGGTTTTCGACCACACCTGCAACGAGTGGAGCGCCTGCTACCGCGCCAGCGGCATCGCCGACGCGGTGGAACGCGCCGGCGGCGTCATGCATCACGCCCACCGCCAGGAGGATTACCGCCAACTCGCCATCCCCAAAGCCAGGAATATGAAGGAAGCGCTGGTTCACCGCCTGATCCCGGAGTGCGACGTCCTGATCAACGTCCCGGTGTTCAAACACCACGGCGGCGCCAACATCACCGGCGCCATGAAAAATTATATGGGCGTGGTCTGGGACCGCCGTTTCATGCACAGCAACGACCTGCATCAGTGCATCGCCGACTCGGTCCTGATCCGTCCGCCCGACCTGAACGTCGTCGACGCTTACCGGGTCATGAAAACCGGCGGTCCGAGCGGCAACGCCCGCAGCGAAATCGCGCTGCTGAAGCTCCTGATCCTGTCGCGCGACCCGGTCGCCGCCGACACCGCGGCCGGGTTGCAGACCGGCTTCGACCTGACAACCGTCCCCCACCTGAAGCAGGGCGAAGAGCTGGGCCTCGGTTCCACCGATCTCGGCAAGATGGACATCCGCAGAATCCTCATCGATGCGTAAACTCAAACGTCTCCGGATCATCCTGTCCGTTTTCAGCGTGCTGGCGGTGCCGGCGGCCATGCTGCTGGCGCCGCAGTGGATGCCCTATTGGCTGATTCCGGGTTTTCTGGCGGCGCTGCTGCTCGCCTGTTTTTGCGGACGCTGGTACTGCGCCGTCGTCTGCCCGGTCGGCATTCTGCAGGAGGCGGCCGGCGCCGCGCTGCGTTTTTTCACCCACGGCCGCTATCATTACCGCCCGGTCCCCAACCGGCGCATCCTCCGGTATTCGGTGCTGATCGCGGTGTTCACGACCATGCTGTGCGGCATCGCGGCGCTCATTGCTCCGCTCGAACCGTACAGCAATTTCGCGCGCCTTTTCGCCTCCGCCCTCCGCCCCGGCGTGGTCGCCGCATGCGAAGCGCTGGGCTGGTACGGACTGGCCGCCCGCCCGGTCACCGGGTTCATGATCCTGTGGGCGCTGGGGACGGGGCTGCTGGTTTTCCTCCTGGTCGCGTGGCGCGGAAGGATTTTCTGCCAGACTCTGTGTCCGCTGGGGGCGCTGCTCGGACTGGCCGCCCGCCGCGCCCGCTTTCAGCTCGCCGTCAACCCCGGCAAATGCATCCGGTGCCGCAAGTGCCTGAGCGCCTGTTCCTCCGGCTGCATCGCCAGGGAGGACGAAGGGGTGCAAATCGATTTCGAGCGCTGTACGCTGTGCTGTTCCTGCGGCACGGTCTGCCCGACCCGGGCCATCGGCTTCCGCCAGAGTCCGCCGACCGTGTCTTTGTCGCCTCTGCCGCACGAAGAGCGCCGGAGCTTCCTCATCGCCGCCGGCGCCACGGCGGTCGGCGCGGCTTCGGCGGCGCTGCTGCTGCGCGGCGAACGCCGGCAGCGTTTCGACGCGGCTGACGCGGCGGGTTCATTGCCGGTGATGCCGCCGGGAGCGCAGTCGCTCGAACGTTTCACCTCCCGCTGCACCGCCTGCGGCCTGTGCGTCACCGCCTGTACCGGCAAAGTCCTCCGTCCGGCGGGAATTTCGCAGTACGGCCTGGCCGGAATCGGCCAGCCTTATTTGAACTTCGACCATGCGATGTGCGAATTCCACTGCAACCGCTGTTCAAATGTCTGCCCGACCGGCGCGCTGCATTCTTTGACGCTGCCGCACAAGCAGCTCACCCGGATCGGCGTGGCCAAATACCTGCGCGCCAACTGCGTGGTCTACCTCGATCCCGCCCTGGCCTGCGGCGCCTGCGCCGAACACTGCCCGACCGGCGCGCTGACCATGGAGGAGACCCCGGACGGATACCGGCTGCCTTTCATCGTCGAAGAGCTGTGCATCGGGTGCGGCAGCTGTTACGCCGCCTGCCCGCAGCGGCCGAAGTGTCCGATCCGCATCGAAGGCGTCCGGGTTCAGGATACCGCGACCGACCCGAAAGATTACGTGCGGCGGCGGCCGGAAACGGCAAAAGCCGCCGAACCGGAGTCCGGCGGCTGGGCCTTCTGACGCGGTGTTATTTGGTTTCGGCCGCGGCCTTGGCCATTTCGTCCTCGCGGCGGGCGACGTGCGCCTGGAAAGCCGGAATCTTCTGGATGATCTTGATGACCTGTTCGGCCGAAATCAGCCGGGTGCACTCGAAATGCCGGGGAGTTCCCTTCTGGCGCGGACACCACAGGAAATCGAAGTGGTCGAAGTCGATGCGCATGTCGTTCCAGCAACTGTGACAGGCGTGATAGTTGATGACCCGGTAGGGCGTCTCGAACTCGTTGGTCGGGTGCGTGAAGCCCGAAATCATCACCACCGGCACCCGGCATCCCCAGGCCAGCCAGGACAGTCCGCTGGACAGCCCGACGAAAAAGTCGGCGTCCTTGATCAGGTCGATCCGCTCCTGCAGCGGCAGCGCCCCGGTGCGGTCCTCGGTGCCGTGCGGAATCCAGTTGTAATTGATCCCGGCGCCGTGCACCTGTTCGCGGTCGACGCAGAAAACCCGGTATCCGTTGGCCTTGAGAAATTTCACCACTTCGAGCCAGCCGTAGGGGTTGTTCCAGTACTTGGCCTGGCTCGAACTCTGGGCGCCGATGCAGACGTAGGGCTCGGCGATCCCGCGTTCGGCGGAGAGGTTGAAACGCGGCGGGATGTCGGTCGGCTCGACGCCGAGAATAGAGCCGGCGGTGCGGTGCAGCCCGATGTAGCGGAAATCGATCGGCTGATTGTTGACGTCGCCGCGAAAAAACAACCCCATGTAATAGCAGGCGTACGGCTGGTAGTTCACCGTCTCCTCGGGCGC
>JAVBSD010000164.1:0-4647 GCA_031547325.1 Victivallaceae bacterium
CCTGGAGTCGATCGGCGACCCGGCTTTCACCGGCCGGCAGACCACCGACGTCCCCCCTTGCTACGAGTTCGGCACGAAAAACCCCACCATCGAGGGCGGCGACACCATTTTCGCCTGCCGGCGGGGGCGTTTGATTGTCCAGGCCAGCGACGGCCTCGCCACCGGAAATATGGTGCTGATTCCGAGCTGGGACGGCGTGGAGCTCGATCCGCTGACCGTGCCGGTGACGGCGGAGCGGACCGTGTTCGAGTTTGAACTGGTCGGCAGCGGGGTGGTGAGTTTCCGGCGCGATTACGAGAGTCCCGCCGACACGGTCAAGAGCGAGGGGGCGGTCGTGGGAGTGCTGGTTTACTCGCCGACGCTCTGGTACGATCCCAAGGAGGTCGAATAATGGATAGCTTTTATCGTACGGCCCGGCGGCCGGATTGCGTGCTGGCGGTCGACGCCATGCACGGCGGCTCCTGGTGGAGCGCCGGGCGGCCGGACGGGGTCGACACCGATATTTACGGCATGCTCTACAACCCGCATCCGAATCTGTCGCTGGCCACGATGTCGGTCGCCAAAGTGGCCTACGATGAGCGCACGAACACGCTGTATCTGGTCAAGGACCATCAAAGCCTGCCGGCGCACCGCTTCCGGCGCTGCGTGATGGACGATCTGGCGGCGCGGCACGTCAACTACTACCTCGGCGAGTCCGACAGCAATTTCAAGGAAGACGGCACCCCGTCTATCCTGACCGGCGAAGACGGCGACGTGATGGTGGAAATCCCGGTCGTTTACTGGCGGGTCGAGACGTTCTCGGACGGGCGCATCCTCTATCTGGTATCCCGGCGCGAGTTCGAGGGCTCCGAGATCCATCCGTACTTCTACGTCTCCCCCGGCGGCGCGACCGCCCGGACGCAGTACGCCGGGGCGTGCCAGGCGGCGCTCTGCGACGCCGACGGCGTACCGTTGGTGACGGACATCAACGCGACCACGCAGCCGGCGTACAGCGCCGCCAATCAGATACGCTCGGTCGCCGGAGCCAAGCCGGCGGTCAGCACCGCGCTGGAACGATTCCGAATTCTGGCCAACAACCGTGGCGGCCAGGCGGCGAACAGTCTGTTTCGGCAATTCTTGCGGCTCATGATGTTTATCGAGGGCGGCACATTGGATTCCCAGACCGCTTTTTCGCCGGGGTTCTCGTACGCCAAGCGATACGATTACCGTTACACGCGACTGAGTGGCCGATCGGCCGGTTTCGGCAACGGCACCGGGTCGGTGTATGCCAATCCGGTTGCGGACGCCAATATCGCCTTTGCTTCGCTGGTCGTCAACGGCGCGACTTATTACCGCAACTCCCTGGCCGACGCCAATGGCTATTTCGGCTGGACCAACGCCGCCGGGACGTTGACCTACTACACCGCCGCCGCCGCGCCGGCCAATGGCTCAACCTCCTACAGTGACGCCGCCGGGACCGCCAGCGGCTACACCACCTCCGGCTATTCGGCCGCCACCCCGGAGCAACAGGTGGCGGCATTCAGCTATCGCGGGATCGAGAATCCTTTTGGCGAGGTGTTTGAAGTGGAAGAGGGGATCGTGGTGGATACCCTCAACGGCCTCTACTACTGGACGGCGGACCTTGACCAGTACAGCGGTACCGATTACCCGGCGACCTATCAGCAGGTCCCGCATGCCTGGCCGAAAAGCAACGGTTATCCCCAAACCTGGGACCCGAAAACCTTTTTTCCGCTCACGCTCGGCGGCAGTGCGACCACCTATCTCTGCGATCGCTTTCTAGCCGGCAACAACAGCGCCCGCGCCTGTTTCGTCGGCGGGGCACTGAATGGAATCAGCGACAACGGCATCGGTTACTTCCACGTGAGCGGAGGCGTGGTATCGTCCGATGTGAGCATCGGCTGCCGGATCAGCTGTTAAGGAGGCCATGTTATGCAAATCATCGATTTACGCGCCGCCGTCCGGCCGGCCGGGCCGGCCAATTGGCCGGGGTGGATTTATCCGAATGCCGTCAACGACATCGCCGGCATCCTCGAGCACGTCCAGGCCTACCCGCTCAACGACTACCGGCTGGAGGGCGCGTTGCAGGTCACGGCCGATTCGCCGGGCGGCCAGATCGTCGGAAATGGCTCTTTCGGCGTCACCTACGGCGCCGGACGGCTGCTGAAACTGGTCAACGCGACCACCTCCGCGCCGGACCCTGTGAGTTCGTACACCGTTGTCGCGGAAATAGGCCGGGAGTACCGCGCGGTGCTCGAGCGCCGCAACGGCACGATGCTGATCGAGCTGGACGGCGTGGCGGTGCGGCGGCTCGCCGGCGCGACCAACGGCGATCTCTCCGGCTGGACCTCCGCCATGAACAGGACTACCGGCGTCCCGCGCAATTGGCGCTGGACCGATCTCACGCTCGGCCGGGTGCTGGCCAATTACCCCGAGTCGGCGGCGGTCAACGGCAATCTGCTCTTCCGCACCAGCACGAAAATCGAGAACGGCGGTTTCATACGGGACAACCCGGCAATCCCGATGATGCTCAGCACCAACATCGACCTGCGAGGCTACCAGGGCGACCTGACCCTGTGGGCCGACGCCCGGATCGATCCGGCGCACGTCGACGCGGCGGCGGTCTGCAGCTACGGGATGTTCGGGCACGGGGCGTTTCTGGGCGCCGCCGCCGCGACGGTCTTTTCCTTTGCGATTCAGCAGCAGCCCTCCGGCAGCTGGTATCTGATCTGCCCCGTCTCCAATGGGACGACGCTGTTCGGGGCCGCCAACGCCGCCAGTCAGATCAGCCGCGCCGAGGCGGTCGGAAATCACCGCTTCGCCCTGACGCTGGACCGGACGGCGAACACGATCGCGGCCTATATCGACGGAGCGCTCAAGTGGTCGCAGGCGCTGCCGGCCAATTTCGGCCCGCTGAATCCCGGCAACACCGCCGGCTACCACCTGGGCGGCAGGACCCGCTATCTCTATCTTGGCAACGCCTCCGCCAACGCGTCCGACTACCGGATCGACCGCGGCGGAGCGATCCTCAAAGCGCTCTCCGCCGCCGAAATCGCCGCTCTCTAACCAACAAAAGGAGATTTTCCGATGCGATACATCAAGCAAGTAGACGGCCGGATCATCGAGTACTCCGGCCGCACCATGCGCCCCGCCTACTACCGCGAAAACGGCTGGCTCGGGTACACCGGGCACTTGCCGCTCGGCCGCCTGGACATCGTCGACGGAGCCGTCGTCGAACGGCCCGCCCCGGAGCCGCCGCCGCGCGTCTTTTCCAAGCTCGCGATCCTCGAGGAACTGGAGAAAATCGGCCTCCGGACATTGTTCGAGGGAGCGGTGGCGGCCTCCGAACACGCCTGGCGCTGGGCGGCGGCCAACGAGATCAACGAGGATTACGAGGGCGTTTCGGAGCTGCTGGACCGGCTTCGCCCGGCCATCCGCCAGTCCGGCGCCGACCCGGACGAACTGCTGGACCGTTGCGTGATCGGAGGGGCGCTATGAGCACCCCCTGCTACACCGTCGCCCAGGTCGCCGAACTCTATCGGCTCGCCGCTGCCGCCCGTCTGGAAAACCGCGAGATCCTGGACCGCTACAGCTACCGCGAGTTGACTGTGATCTGCAACGGCATCGGCTCAGGAGACATGCCGGACGAGCTCCGGAACGCGATTTCGTCGCTCAATCCGTCGCTCGAGCCGGTGGCCCTCATTCACGACCTCGAGTGCCACGAAGCGCGGCGCGGCGGCGTTGGCGAGGAGGATTTCTCGGCCAGCAACCGCCGTTTCCGCTGCAACGGCTGCCGGATGGCCGAGTACCGCTACGGCTGGTACGACCCCCGGCGCTACTACGTCAAGAGCAAGGCCAAAGCATTCGCCGAGATCCTGCAGACATTCGGCCGCAGCGCCTTTTTCGGCAAAGGAGGCGGCCATGCACGTTGACCTCGGCGTACTGGTTGTAACGGTGGCGGCCGGCCTCATTGTCGCCGCGCTCGCCGCCCTGGCCGGCGCGGTCTGGGGACACCACGAAAAGCTCGGCACCAAAGTGTCGTATCACGATTGCAGTGAAAAACGCAAGAATTGCCCCTGCGTCAAGGACATCGACGAAATCAAGGACCAACTGAAAGGGAAACGAGGATGAAAGTGAAACCGAACGTCAATCGCAAGCCGGCGGAAGCGCCCCACTACATTGGCGGCACCATCGAAATCGACGGCGCCCCGACCCGGTTGCTGTTTACCGAAAGGGAACTGGAGCGCCCGAAGCGTCGGGCCGAAAAGCAACCGGAGGATTTCGCGGAAGTCAAGGGCATCGGCATCTTTTCCTGGATCAAAAGCCTGTTTGCCGTGGCTTTGGTATGCGGCGCGGTATTGCTGACCGGCTGCCAGGCCATGAGCGAAACGGCCCAGAAGGTATCCGACGACCTCGGCGACAAGGCGATCAACGCCTCCGCGCTGGTGGACATTTGGAAGATCACCCCCTCCGATCCGGCCAGCAACGGAGCGCCGACCGGCAAGAAGGTCACCGTCATCGGCAGCATCAGCTCCGTGCCGGTGGTGGCAAAAGAAGGGGACACGCTGAAGGATTACGCCGAATACGAGAAAACCGAAACGCCCGCCTGGTACAACAGCGCCAACGTCACGAAAGTGGAACGGTTGCGCT
>JAVBSD010000251.1:0-5740 GCA_031547325.1 Victivallaceae bacterium
GCGGGTGATGGCGCTGCATTCGATGCTGAAATTCTGCGGGCGGGAGGCGGCGGACGCGGATTACCGTTGGGCGGGGCTGAAGCGCGGCGGCGACTTCATCCTGTGGCAGCACACCACCGCGGGATTGGGGCGGCTGGCCTACCAGGGGCGGGAGTACGACTTGAGGCCGGGGTGTTCGATGCTGTTGCATATGCCGCACGACCATGTTTATTACCGGCCCGCGGATTCTGCGGAATGGCGTTTCGACTTCGCCATCGTCAACGGGCGCGAAGTGGTGCGCATCGCCAGGGAGCTGGAGCGGCTGTACGGTCCGGTGCATCATCTGGCGCCGGATTCGCGGGCGGCGGAGCTGTTGGGGGAAACCGTCGATTCGGCGGAGGCGCTGGAGGGGGCGGGGCAATTTCAGTTGTCGGGGCGGGCGTATTTGTTGATCACCGCGCTGGCCGCCGAAATCGCCGACGCCCGCGAAACGGCGGATTGTCCGCCGGCGGTTCGCCGCGCCATCGACCTGGTGCTCAAGTCGCCGGGGCAGCCGCCGGATGTGGCGGCGCTGGCGGCGGCGGCGGGGATGAGCCGCTGGCATTTTTCGCGCGAGTTCAAGCGTTGCACCGGGATGACTCCGGCGGCCTATGTCCGCGACCACCTGCTGCGGCGCGCCGAGAGCCTGCTGCAGCAGGGACGGCTGTCGGTCAAGGAGATTGCCGACCGCTCCGGTTACGCGCTGCCGGCGGGGTTCATCCGCGCTTACCGGCGTGCCTACGGGCGCACGCCGGGCGATCTGAAAAAATAAAAAAAACTCACTTGATTTTCCGGCGAACCGGAATCATATTATTCCGTTGGCGGAACGGAATGTTGCCAGACCACGGAGTTTCTGAAATGAGCGGTCTTACTGCGGGCGGCCGGCGGCTGATTGCCGCGGCTCTGGGAATTTTTTCCCTGGTTCTGGGGGCGGGATGCGGCGCCGCCGGCTGGTGTTTCGGGTTGCGGACCATTTCCGGCTGGCTGGCCGGCGTCCTGGAGGTCGATCCGACTGAAACATGGGTGATCCCGATACCCGGTTATCCGTTGACGGTCGATGCGCTGCTGCTCGGCGGCGCGGCCGGGGCTCTCGCCGGAATCCTTTTGTACTTGAATCTCGCCGGTGTCGCGGAGAGCTTGCTCATCGGCGCCGGCTGGTTGCCGCCGCGCGGCATGAAACGGCGGATGAAGCCGGCGCCGGCGGTCGACGAAGTCATTCCTCCGGAGCCGGAATCGGAACCTGAAGAGGAGCCGGAGGAGTTGACGTCGCTGCCGGATTGCGACCGCCCGGAACCGTACTCGTGGATCGCGCTCGCCGGGGTGCTATTGTTCGGCTGGGCGATCAACTGGCCGCTGCGGCGGTACTTCGGCGAACTGACCCGGGAGCTGTGGGGGGTGGCCGGCGAGCTGATTCCGGCGTTGTTCTGTTTCGTCGTTTGGCTTGGCGTCGCCGGGCTGATGGTGCTGCCTGGGTGCGTGTGGGCGGCGCGCCGCCGCGAGCGCGCACCCTTCGTCGGCCCGCCGCGTCCCGGCGTCGGATGCCGCCTGGCCCAAATGGCGGCGGCCGGAAAAGTTGCCGGGACGCGGTTGGCCGGCGCGTTGCGCCTTTTATGGCACGAAGTGATCTGGCGGCGGGGCTTCACGGTATGCCTGCCTTGCACCAATCAGCGGCTGTTCCGGGAACTCCGCCGCCATGCCGCCGGTCCGATCGTTTGCCGGGTGACTCCGGGGCGGCGCAGCACCATCGCCTGGCGCGGCGCGGGCTGGAGCTGGCTGATCTATTGCCGCGGCGGCGACGGCGAACTCGAAATCACCTTGCGCCCGCATTGGGCGGTGCGCCTGGCGCTGGCGGTGATCTGGAGCTTCGCGGCCGCGGTCGCGACCTTCGGCGGCAACCCGTTTATCCTGCTCGTCGCCGCCGTGGGGACGGCCGGCTACCTGATCGGCTGCCGTAATCTGCCGCGCCACAACCGGCTGGTTTTTACCCGTTTTTTCCGGCGGCTCGCCGCGGCGGAACAGGTCAGTTGACCGGCGGCGCAACCATCCGGAAGTCGGTCCAGGCGGGGATATCGCCCAGGAACTGTTTCTGCTCCAGGCGGTGGAACTCCTCCGTCCACGGGACCTGGCTCCGGTGCGCCAGGCGGCGGGTCCGCAATTCCAGCCACAGCTCCGAGAGCGAGCTTTCGCCCTCCTGGGTGTCGGGGACTTCGAAGGGCGTGGCCATCAGGGCCTCCGCCTCGTCGATCCGTTCGAGCCGCAGCAGGGTGCGGACGCGCATCTGGCGCAGCCGCCCGGCGGGAACGCCGCCCGGCAGGTGGTCGATGAATTCGGCCGCCAATCCGGCATTGAGGAAGGGCCACATCGCTTCGGCGAGCAGCCGTTCTTCGCCGGGCCGCAGCGCCAGGACCTTCCGCCACGCCGCCAGGGCCGCGTCGTGTTCGCCCCGTCCCGTGTGGGCGCCGGCGCGGAGCCGTTCGACGTAGGAGGCGACCTCGCGCGGAAACTCCGGATAATTCAGCCGCAGCAGGCAGCGCGCGTAGGCGCCGCGTTTGAAGTCGTTCAACGCCAGCTGGTATTGCAGCCAGGGCGAACGTTCCGCGCCCGACAATTCAAGTTCGCGTCGCCGCAGCAGCCGGAGCCAGGCGTCGGAGGTCTGCCACGAGGGCAGGGCGATCGCGGCCGCTTCCGGCAGTTCGCCGGCCAGCAGTTGCAGCCACGGTTCCTGCAGCGCGCCGAGCGCGGCGTCCGGGTAGGCGGCCGAGGCGAATTCCAAAGGCGTTTCGCCGTCGGCGGCGCGGCGGCGCAATTCCAGCGCCGCCCAGCCGGAGCCGTGGTGGAGAAATTTTTCCGGCGGCCGCTTGGCGATGGTCCGGGCGCGGACGGCGACGGCTTCGATGGCGGCTTCCGGCAGGCGGGCTTCGATGTTTTGCGCCGCCGCTTGGATGGCCCGGTCGAAATCGGGCGAATGGGCCTCGGCCGGATCGAGGGCGATCGGCCCGAAGCTCTCGACCCAGCAGATTTCGCTTTGGGGCGGCAGGGGGGCGCACTCCATCTGGGTTTTGGCCAGGCCGCTCTGGATTTCGACGTAGGGGCCGTTGGGACCGGAGAGGAAATCCGACCAATGGCGGCCGCCCCGGCCGTTGCCCCACAGGAAGAGCTTGCGGCCGCGCATGACGTTGGTCGAGGAGCACAGGAGGCCCTTGCCGTCGGCCTGGACCGCCGCTTCCCAGGGGCGGGTGCCGCGCGGCATGTAGTAGAAGTAATCGAGCGATCGGCCGACCCGGGACGGATAGGTGCCGTCGCAGCCGTTGTGATCGGCGGGATCGACCACCTCGATGTCGCCGCAGTGAGTGATGGCGCGCCGGGTCGGGACGATCACCCGGGTCGATTCGGTTTCCGGGTAGGCGGTGTTGCTCCACCAGTAGGTCGTGCTCCAGGTCGGGTCGGGGTTGGCGATCCTGACGCAGGTGAAAAGAAATTCCGAGTCGTCGTCCGGGAAGAAGCAGTCGATCTGGAAGGTTGCGCCGGTCAGCCGTTCCCATTCGTGGAAACGCAGCACCGGCCGGCCTTCCTCGTCGTGGAGCTCGGAGGCGAAAACGTCGCTGGCGGTGAAGGGCGAATGCCCCGGGAAGCCGATGTTCCACTCGATGCCGCCCGAAAACCAGGCGTTGCGGATCGCCAGCTTGCCGAACTGCAGGACGCTGTTGGCGTAAAGGAGTTCGCGGCCGTCGCGCTTGTCCCACAGCGACCACAGCCGGCCGCCGAGCGTCGGCATGAAGGTCGCCCGCAGGCGGTTGTTCTCCAGCACCAGGGTCGGCAGCGCCCCCGGCGTGCGTTCGCGGGTGTAGCCGACCAATTCGGAATAAGGCAGGTAATGCCCGGGGATGCCACACCCGAAATCGGCGTACTCCTCCGGCGGCAACGCCGGGTCCAACGCCTCTTTCGTGCTGGTGCGCCAGATCAGGTGCAGCGGGGGGAAGGGGTTCTCATGCGGCATGCCGCAGACGGGGAGACGCAGTTGGTCGCAATGCAATTGATTCATGGAATATTCCAATTTTTTCAAGTTTGCTTGAAAATGTACCACGCAATGGCATTTATGCAAATCGCAAACCTCGGGAATGCAAGAAAAATCGACATTTTCCCGCCCCGGACCGCATTCGGGTATTGACAAAAATTATGATTTGTATTATAATATAACAAATGACTCAAATAAGGGGTGTCATGCAGATTGCTCCCGTGACCAGACAGACCGCCCACCAGAGTGTGATCGGTTCGATTCAGAACTATATCGTCGAGCAGGGCCTGCAGCCGGGCGACCGGCTGCCGACCGAGCAGGAATTCTGCGACAGCCTCGGCATCAGCCGCAGCATCGTGCGGGAGAGCCTGAGCCATTTCCGCATGCTCGGGATCATCACTTCCAAGCCCAGGGTCGGCACGGTGATCTCGGAGTTTCTGCCCAAGGATGCTTTCGCCAGCTACCAGGTGTTCATGGCCGGGGACAAGGAGACCTACCGGGAGGCCAAGGAATTGCGGATGAGCCTCGAAATCGGCGCGATTCCGCTGATGATCCGCGGGTATACGCCCGAGGTGGGCGCCCGGTTGAGCAAGGTGCTGGAGACGATGGCGATCCGCGCGCAGACGGTGGGAAGCGACATCGAATTTCACCGCATCCTTCTGGAATCGACCCGGAACCGGCTGATTTCCAGCCTGATTCCGGTCACGGTGCAATTTTTCTTCAGCTTCGGGGTCACCCCGGTGAGCGACGCGCAGAATGCCGCTCCCCTCGAATACCACCGCAGTATCGCCGCCGCGCTGGCGGCCGGCGACGGCGACCGGATGAGCGAGGAATTCCGGCGTCATTACGCCCCGATTACCCCCGGATACGAATGATGTTTCAACACGATAAACCAACCAATCGGAAAGGACACCAATGATGAAATCGGGCAGAAAATTTACGTTGATCGAGCTCTTGGTCGTGATCGCCATCATCGCGATTCTGGCCAGCATGCTGTTGCCGGCCTTGTCCAAGGCGCGGGCGGCGGCGCAGGCGATCAAATGCGTCTCCAACCACAAGCAGCTCACCTTGAGTATCGCCATGTATGCCAACGACTGGAACAATTTCATGCCGGCTCCGCTGCCGATGCCGCGCGTATGGCCGGCTCCCGACGGCCGGACTGCGAACTATCCGTGGTCGGCGGCGCTGTACTTCGAGGGGTATTCGCCCAAGGTGCAGACCCTTGCCTGTCCGAGCGCGACCCGGGAGTGGACGGACGCCAAGCTGAGCGAGCATGAGATTTACTGGCGGACCGACGTTCCGGGTTTTTACTGCAACTACTATAACAATAACACCAACACCGACGGGTACACTTGCGCGCAGTCGATCATCAAGCCCTACGCCAACCTCGACAGCCCCTCCAATTCCATCATCCTCAGCGACTCGGGGGCAGCGACGGCGGTGAGTCCATACTTCAAGGCCGGGACTCAGGTGGGGGTTCTGGGGCGCACCGGCGCGGGCACGCCTTTCTACCGCACCGCGCTGCGGCATAACAAGAAGGCCAACGCCGGCTTCGCCGACGGCAGCGTCCGCGCCATGAGCCAGGGCGAGCTGACCAACCAGTGCGGCGTGGCGTCGACCCTGATCGCCGAATTCTGATCCGAAAGGGCAAAAGAAACGGCCGCCCGCGGTAAGCCCAATACGCCGGCGGCCGCGGTCTTTGAGGCG
>JAVBSD010000284.1:0-3549 GCA_031547325.1 Victivallaceae bacterium
CGACCGGCGCCCGGCTGACTGTCGCCGACGCGCCGGAGCCCGGAGGCGGCAACATCATCCTGGGCGAACATCCCGAGTTTTCGCAAGGCCTGGCGCCGGAGGGCTTCCGCATCGTCAGCCGGGAGGGCGACCTGTACATCGCCGGACGCCGCGACGATGCCGGCGGCCCGGTCTACGGCATCCGCAACCCGTGGCAGCGGACCGAGGTCTTCAACGACGAACTGCAACTCGGCGCCTTCGGCGAGGCCGGAACCCTCGCCGGCGTCTATCACTTCCTGGAAAAGTACGCCGGAATCCGCTTCTACTGGCCGGGCGAACTCGGCACGGTGGTCCCGGAACCGTCGGCGCTGGTCCTGCCGGCGCTGGACGGGAGCCATGCGCCGGCCTTCCGCTACCGCCACCCGTGGATCGCCGATTTCGGCGGGGAGCCGGAGGAGCTGCTGTGGTACCGCCGGGTCGGCTTCGGAGCCGTAGCGCCGGTCCAGATCATCGACTACTTCCAGCACTTCACCAATCTCTACAGGGACTCCAACCCGGAATATTTCGCCCTGGTCGGCGGCCGGCGCGACTTCGACAATCTGTGCGCCCAGCGCGGCGGCGGCCACCTGTGCCTGACCAATCCCGAGGTGATCCGGGCCTACGCCGACATCATCATCGATTACTTCCGCCGCCATCCCGAGCAGGACACCTATCCCCTGGCCCCCAATGACGGCCTGCAGCGGGTCTGTGAATGCCCGGATTGCGCCGCCGAAGTCGATCCGGACGCGCCGAGCTCCGGCAAATTCTCCAACCACATCTGGAGGTTCGTCGACCGGGTGGCGGCGCTGGTGGGCGAAGAGTTCCCCGACAAGCTGGTCGGCTGCCTGGCCTACGAACACTACCTCGACCCGCCGACCGCGTTCGAAAAACTGCGTCCCAACGTCGCGGTGATGTTCTGCAAGCACCGCGGCTCCATGGCCTCGCCGGCCTACGCCGCCGCCGCCTACCGCCGCCTCGACGCCTGGCTGGACCGGAGCGACAACGTCTACTGCTGGGACTACTATCTCCACTGCCTGATCCCGTGGAAGGGACTGCCGGTCTTCTACGGCGACGTCATTGCCGGCGATCTCGCCGAGCTGGCGAAACGCGGCGTCAAGGGTGAATTCATCGAGGCCGAGAGCTGGACCGGCGACGACCCGCACCGGATCAACCTGCCGGCCACCCAGCACCTCAACCTCTACGTCACCGCCAAGTGTTACCAGGATCCCGGCCTCGACCTCGACGCGATGCTCGACGAGTACTACGCGCTCTTCTACGGACCGGCCGAAGCCCCGATGCGCCGTTTCTTCACCCTGGCCCGGGAACGCTGGAGCGCGGCCCAGGCCGGCTCCGCCGCCACCGAGGGCATCGACACACCGGTTTCGCCGCCGGCGGTCTTTCCGTCCGAGGTTCTCGAAGAACTGCGCGGCTGCCTCGAAGCCGGCATCGCCGCCACCGAACCCGATACTCCTTACCGGCGGCGCATCGAGCAACTGCAGCGGGAATTCGAATTCGGCCGCGCCACCATCGTGGTCATGGTCCGCGACACCCGTCCGGAAATCACCGCCCGCCGCGAAACGGCCCCGATCGTCGTCGACGGCCGGCTCGACGATCCCGCCTGGAGCAGCGGCGGCGGCGAATTCATGGTCACCAAAACCGGCGAAAGCACCCCGTATTCCACCTATGTTTACGCCCGCAACGACGGCACGACCCTGTGGCTCGGCTTCATCATGAAGGAAACCGAACCCGACAAGCTGACCGCCCGGGCGGCGGAGCGCGACGACCCGAAAACCTATCTCGACGACTGCATCGAATTCTTCCTCGTCCCCGATCCGGGACGCCCCGACGCCGGCTATCAGTTCATCGTCAACGCCGCGGGCACGCTGTGGGACGCCCGGCGCGGCGGCGCGGGAGGCGGCGACATCGACGCCGGCTGGAACTCCACCGCCCGCGCGGCGGCGGCGCGGGAAGACAACCGCTGGACGGCCGAACTGGCGATTCCGATGGCCGAGGTGGAACTGGCGCCGGGCGCGCGGCCGCTGGCCAACTTCTACCGCAGCCGGGTCGCCGGCGGACCGCAGATTTTCGCCTGCTGGTCGCCGATCCTGACCGAACGCCACATGACTCCGGAGTATTTCGGCGTCATGATCATCGAATAAGGCATCTCCAAAAAAAGAACGCTCATGGAAAAGATTCCGGAACCGACGCGGCGCTTCGAAGTCGCCGAACTGATGAAACAGCGGATTGCCGCCGGCAATTACCGCTACGGCGACCGGCTGCCTTCCGGCAAGGAGCTCTCTTCGCAGCTCGACGCCAGTTACGTCACGGTCAACCGGGCGCTGAAGCTGCTCGAGGACGAGGGCTACGTCGAATGCCGCCGCGGCGTCGGCTACTTCATCAACTTCCGCCAGCCGGAGGCGCTGCCGGAACACCGGATCGTCAACCTGATCCGGCCCAAGGTCGCCCATGATCGCGACTCGATCTCCAGGCAGCCTTTCGTGGAGCTGGCCTTCGAGCTGTTCGGCGCCGCCGGCTGGGAGGTGCGCGACTGTCCGGTCGCGGACAACCTCGCCAACGGACGCGCGCTGATCAACGACCCCGAAACCTTTTCGCTGATCGTGGGCTTCCGCCCCTACTGGCGCAACTTCACCGCCAGCATCGAACACGTCCGGAAACGGGTGGTGCTCCTCGGCGAACGCAGCGACACCGACGGCATCGCCTGCGTCACCTCCGACGAAACCCAGTCGATCCGCCTGATCCTGGACCATCTCGCCGAACAGGGCCGCAGCCGGGCGGCGCTGGTCTGCGCCAACCTGAACAGCAGTCTGGAAATGCAGCGCCAGGCGACATGGCGCAGTCTGACCCTCGAACGCGGCGTCGATTTCAAGTGGACCCGCGACTACTGCTTCGACCTGGCGCTGCCGGCGATGTCGCCGACCGAGGGCGTCATCCGCGACCTGGTCGCCCGGCTGGTCACTCCGGACCGCATCGGTCATTTCGACGCCGTCATCCTGCCCGACGATGAAATGGCGGCGCACCTGATCGGACAGGTCATGGACCTCGGCTTCCGGGTGCCGGAGGATTTCGCGGTGGTTTCGATCGGCAACACTGCGATCACCCGAATGTTCCGGCCGCAGATCAGCAGCATCGACAGCAACCCGCGCGGCCACATGACCATCGCCCTGAGCATCCTCGAAAGCCGCGCCGCCGGCCACTCCGACAACGGCCTTTATTACCTGTGCCAACCCCAATTCCACCCCCGGGCGAGCTCCATGCCGGTCCGGGCAACCAAAAAACAACCGGCCTTCTCCAACTGACAATCCGAAACGAAAGGACCCCGCCCGTGAAAAAGATTTTCACACTCATTGAACTTCTCGTCGTCATCGCAATCATCGCGATTCTCGCCTCGATGCTGTTGCCGGCCCTCTCCAAGGCGCGGGCGGCGGCCCAGGCGATCAAGTGCGTCAGCAACATGAAACAGCTCGGACTGGCATTTTTCATGTACGCCGACGCCCACGACGGCTCCTTGCC
>JAVBSD010000213.1:0-3749 GCA_031547325.1 Victivallaceae bacterium
GGGGCAATGGAGCTGCGATCGCGACGGCGGCGCCTTGTTCTACCGCCCGCGCCCGGGCGAAACGCCCGCAACGGCCGGGCTTCACGCCGGAGGCCTGACCGAGCTCTTGCATATCGAAGGCGATCCGGCTTCCGGCGCGACGGTTTCGAAGCTCGGCTTTGACGGCATCGTATTCGCGCATACCGGCGACCCGGCCCTGCCCGATTCCAGCCAGGCGGAATCCGACGTGAGCGCCGCGCTCCACTGGCGCGGGGTCCACGATTCCTATCTCCGGCGCTGCCAAATCCGCCACACTTCCGGCTGGGGGCTGCGCTGCGGCGACGGCTGCCGGCGGCTCGATATCAGCGACAATCGATTCGAAGACCTCGGCGCCGGCGGCATCGCGATCAACGGCGCCACCGTCGAAGGCTCCCCCGGAGTCACCTCCGAAATACGGATTTGCCGCAACCGGCTCCATTCGGGCGGGCGCTTTTTCCACGGCGCCGTCGCCGTCCTGCTCCAGCACACGCCGGACAATCTGGTGGACGGCAATGAGATCAGCCAATTCCACTACACCGGCATCTCCTGCGGCTGGGTCTGGGGCTACCGCCCCAGCATTACGCGCAACAACCGGATCGTCAACAACCACATCCATCACCTGGGCGAAGAAAAACTGCTGCGCGACGGCGGCGCCATCTACACCCTGGGCCCGCAGCCCGGCACCGTCATCGCCGGCAACATCATCCACGATATCGAAGGCGATCTGATCACCTGGGGCATCTACCTCGACGAAGGCTCCAGCGACATCCTGGTGGAAAATAATCTGGTCTACCGCATCGCCAGCGAATGCTGCCGGCTGCATTACGGCCGACGCAATCTGGTCCGCCACAACGTCTTCGCCGAAGGCGGCAACGCCGTGGTGTCGCTGACCCGCGGCACCATGGATATGGAGTGCCGTTTCACCGCCGGCGACAACGCGTTGAGCTTCGAGCACAACGTCTATATCACCGGACCAGACAAGCCTTTCATGATCAAATACATCCTCGATTACGAAGTCCAGGAGGACCTGTCCAGCGTCCGCAGCGACCGCAATATTCTGCAAAGCCCCGGCCACGCCCTGCCGCCCCTGGTGGGCGAAGGCTATCACATGTTCCGCGACGACTACCTCCAGCTGCTGCCGCTGGAGGTCGCCCGGAACCGCTGGCGCTTCGACTGCGATTCCTATGTGGCCGCGCCCGGCGATCTCCTGGCCGACCCCGGCGCGGCCGGACGCATGAGCCCGGCCCAGCGGCAACTTTACACGCTTTACCGTCAGGGAAGCAGATCATGACCCCCAAAAAATCAACGTCGTTATGGCTCGGCATGCTGCTGCTGTGCGGCATTTCCGCTTCCGCTTACACGGTGGTGGACGACTCGGGCGGCGACCCGGCGGCCGTCTGGGGCGCGGCCGAACTGGCGCGGGTGCTGGCGCTCATGACCGGCGAAGAAGTCGCGCCGCCGCCGCCCGGCGCGGCGCCCGCCGAAGCGGCAACCGCCGTGATCCGGCTCGGCGGCGGCGAACGATCGGCCTACGCGCCCGGCGAATACCATTGCTACGCCGAAGCCGGCGGCGCCCTGCGCCTGACCGGCGGGGGACCGGAGGCCATCCCGGCGGCGGTGAACGCCTTTCTGGACAGCCTCGGCTGCCGGGTCTTCACCGTCGGGGCGGACGGCGAATTCATTCCCCGGCGCGAACGGCTGGACTGGAGCGGCCTCGAATTGCGCGGCCAAGCCGGATTCGCGGTGCGCCACTTTACCAACTACTATCTCTCGCCGACGCCGGAGGTCAACCGGTTTTTCGCCCGCAACGGCTTCAATGTCAGCGTGCGCCTGCCGGATGGCGTGCCGGAGCGTTTCCGCTTCGTCGGTCCCGGCGTGCACTCGCTGGGCTTCTACATCAGCGCCGGGGAAACGCCGGCCCTGGATTACTACCGGCCCTGGCCGAGCCGGCGCAATCTCTTCGCGACCAACCCGGAGTATTTCAGCCTGAACGCGAACGGCGAACGGGTGACCTCGATGCAGTTGTGCTTCAGCAACCCGGACTTGCGGCGTCTGCTGACCGCGCATTTGCTCGAACAGCTCGAAGCAGACGGCCGGGGCGACGGCACCCTGGAAGTTTCGGCCAACGACGTGCCGGGGGCCTTCTGCCACTGCCAGCCGTGCCGGGCGCTGACCGAACGCTACGGCACTCCGGCCGGGCCGCTGATCGATTACCTGTTCGAAGGCTGCGCCGAAATCGGCGCCCGCTACCCCGACGCGCGGATCAAAACGCTGGCTTACCGCAAAGGACAAAGCGAAATTCCGCCGCGGGTCGAACGCCTTCCCGCCAATCTGGTGGTCATCTTCGCGCCGATCGACGCCGATTTCGCCAAACCTCTGGACGCCCCCTCCAACCGCGACACCCTGGAGAACCTCAGCTCCTGGTGCCGAATCGCCGCCGAAGTCTGGGTCTGGTATTACGTCAATTTGTACGGCGAAGGCGGCACGGCCCCGGTCGGCAACCTCGCCAAACTGGCGCACGACATCCGGCTGATGCGCGAACTCGGAGTGCGCGGCGGATTTTTCGAGCACTATGTGGGCTCCGGGCTGGGCTTCGGCGCCTTGCAGGGCTGGCTGATCGGACGGCTGTTTCAGGATCCGGAAGCGGACTGGCGGGAATTGACGGCGGAGTTCCTCCGGTTTTATTACGGCCCGGCCGCGCCCGGCGTGCAACAGTATCTGGCGGAGCTGGAAAAGGAGTTCGGAAGCATGCGCTCCGAACTCACCTGGAATCCGGCGATGGACGCGCTCTATTACCTGACGCCGGACAAGCTGGCGCGCTGGCAGGCCGGCTTCGACCGGCTCGAGTCGGAACTCGCCGCGCCCGGGGATCTGCCCTACCTGGAACGGGTCCGGATGCTGCGGGTGATGCTGGATATCGCGACGTTGCGGCGTTATCCGGAATTGCGCCGGGCCGGGCTGACCCAGTCGCTGGAGCTGCCGACGCTGATCGACCGGATCAAACGCGAATACGCCGCCGCCCAAGCGCGGACCCGGCCGGAGCGCCACGCGATCACGCCGGAGGAGGTCGAAACGCTGTTCGCCAATGAAATCCTGCTGGCCCGCAACGAACCCCGTCCGCTGCCGGAGCCTTTTGCGCGGATTCCCGCCGCCCGGCTGACCCGGCTCTTTCCGGCACAGCAACTCAAGCCGGACGCGGAAGCGGCGCTCGGCGTGAGTGTTTCGTCCGAACTGGAGGAAGTTCCGCTGACCATGGGAGTCTACGACGCCATACAGCGCCGCTGGCTGTTGTCGCGGTCGCTGCAAAAAAGCGAATTCAGCGCCCGGCCGGGTTATCATTTCTACCATGTCGGGCGCTCGAAGGTTTCGCCGGATTCCTGCTTCTGGCTGACCCAGCAGTGGTTCGCCACCGTGCCGTTGGCCCGGCTTTATGTCCAGGGGGATCCGGACCGGGAGTGGGAGATCTACGTTTCGCTCGCCCTCGACGGCCCGGCCTACCGTGACGCGTCAGGGGAAACCGACCGCGTCCGGATCGATCAACTGCTGCTGATCGACCCCGGAGCCGTGCCGGCCGGCGGTTTTCCCGGCGTCAGTGAGTGACTTTTTCGCCGAAGTAGCTCAGTTCGAATTCGAGCGCGAGCGCGTTGAGAATATCGACGGTGGCCGGGTCGACGGCCTGTTTGGCTTTCATCGCGGCGACCAGGAGCTGATGGAGCAGGGTGATTTCCCTG
>JAVBSD010000081.1:0-2586 GCA_031547325.1 Victivallaceae bacterium
TATTTTCTTTTTTTTATTTTTCGGGGAGCAGGCAGCGCATGTGCAAGATCGGAAACGGACGGCCCGCGGAGTCAAACTCCGAACGGCCGAACTCGACAAAACCGTGCCGGCGGTAAAACGCCGCCGCGCCGGGATTGCCCTCGTTGACGTCGACTTCGGTGATTCCCAGGCTTGCGACGGCATATTCCAGCAGCCGCCTCCCCAGACCGCGCCGGAAACAATCCGGCCGGACAAACAACATTTCCAGCCTGCCGCCGGCCGTCCCCATGAACGCCGCAACCCGGCCGGTTTCATCCCGCAGAAGCGTCAGCCGGACCGCATCCAGATACCGGGCCGCCAATTGCTCCCGGATCTCCGCGATGTCGGATTCGGCGAGAAAACCATGGGTCGCCCGAACCGAGCTCTCCCAGACCCCGACCAGCTCGCGGCGCAGCCCTTCCGGCAGGCCTTGGAGCTCCTCCGGAGTCAAGACGGACGCGCCTCCGGCTTCCCGCAGGCGGTTTTTTCGCCGTAAGGGATGTGGTTGTCCTCGCAGGCCCGGCAGTTGCCGTGATTGGCGCAGCCCGGATAAGCGCACGGACATTTCGGATTGATTTCCGCCATTTCTCCAACTCCTCCCGGGAAAAAATCAGTCGCCCACGGTCGAAGCGACCTTTTCCACCCGCTCCGGCTGCGCGGCGGGCGCCGCCGCGGCAGGCTCCGGAGCAGCTTCCGGCGGGACGGCCGGAGTTTCCGGAACCGGCGTCTCCGCCGGGGTTTCCGGAGCCGCCAGAGCTTCCGCCGTCGCAGGCGCCGGAGCGTCCGTCGCCGCGGCAAAGGCCGGCCGGCCCTGGTTGTCCTGGGCGCGCTGGTCGTTGATCGGAATGTGGTGCAGCAGCTTGGCGCGGATCACCCAATCGGCGTTCCACGGCGCAGTGTCCGGATCGAGGACCTGGCCGTCCTTTTCCACGGTGATCGAGGTAATGTGAATGGCGTCGGCGCCGATTTCACCGGCTTCGAGGCGCAACGACAGGATCAGGCCCTGTTCGCTGGAAAAAAGCTTGATGCGGGATATTTCGGCGCTGCCGACTTCACTCCACATCGAAGGCGTCGGGGCCTGGGTCACGTTGAAAACGATCACCCGGTTGACCTCGTGCTCGAAGGTTTGCCCATCGTAGGTGAAGTGCGTACACCCCGCCATCACCATCAGCGGCAGAGCCGCGACCGACCAGCGAAATACTTTCATTGGATCCTGCCTTTGCTTGCCCGGCCTCTTATGGCTCAGGCGTTTTTCAGCGCTTCGACCAGCTTCGCCTTGCCCTGGACGCCGGTGAAACGCGTCACCTCGGTCCCGTTCTTAAGCACGCAAAGCGCCGGAATATTGGTGATGCCGAACTGCGCCGCCAAAGCCTGCGACTCGTCGACGTCGACCTTGTAGACTTTCGCGGCGTCGCCGATTTCGGCGGCGACCTGCTTGAGAATCGGCTCCATCATTTTGCACGGGCCGCACCAGGTCGCGGAAAAATCGATCAGGACCACGCCTTTGGCGGTTGCGGCCTGGAAATCAGCCGGAGACAAATGTTTGACTTCGCTCATAAAAACTCCTCCTCGCTGCGGTTGTTTCCTATAAAAATACCATTGTTTCGGCAAAAAAGCAAACCGGTTTCTTGCCTTTGCGCCCAAACACCGTTATATTAGTCCGGAATATTGTTCAGAGGCAATTTCAAAAGTCTCTTCATGCCGTCCCGGGCGCCGCAATCCATCCCGGTCTGACATAATGTACTTTTGAAATGACCTCGGTTACAGCAAAAAAGCGGGACGCAGTTATGAAGTTTTATTATCTTGACCCCGAGGATTATGAGATCGGCCCCTTCGACGAAGCGGCGCTGACCCAGCTGGCGCGCGAGGGCGAAGTCGGCCGCGACACCCTGGTGCGCAACCATCTGATGGAGGACGACTGGCGTCCGGCCGAAGCCTACGATTTCCTCAAAAAGGCGCTGCCGCCCAAGGATGAGCCGCCGCCGGACGCGATTCCCGACGAGCTGCTCCAGTACGGGGTCTTCGCGCCGTTCATGATCGAGAAAAAAGCTTCGACCAATACCAAATTCGACTACAAGGTGATCCCCGATTACGCCGGGCCCGGAGTGCGCTTCATGACCTTTCTCTTTGACGCCGGGGTCTGGGTGCTGGCGACCTGGCTCGGCTGCATGTTCATGGTCATGATCACCTCCAAGGACTCGGTCGTCCCGCCGGAAACGGCGGCGGCGCGGGCCCAGGCGGCCGTCGCCGCCGAAGCCGCCAAACAGGCCGCCGCGGCCGCCGCCGCCGAAGGCAAGGAGCCCGCCAAGGAGGCGGCGGAAGCCGCGGAGCCGAAGGACCGCAGCTTCTACCGCGCCTCGACCGTGACCGAAAACGGCGTCGCCCGCTGGAACACCTCGGCGGACAACACCTACGTGATCGAAGTCAACCGGCTGGGCGGCAAATTCGCCTTCGTCGCCTTCATCACCGGGTTCGGGTGGATGATCTATTACGCCTGCGGAGTGGGATTTTTTGCCCAGACTCTGGGGATGTGGTATTTCGGGGTGCTGACGGTGCGGCCCAACCTCA
>JAVBSD010000307.1:0-4836 GCA_031547325.1 Victivallaceae bacterium
CCCCGCGGCCGCCATGCCGGCCGCCCCCAGCACCATCCATAACAAGGTCTTTTTCATCGTCATCCTCACCCGGCAAAGGGGTCTTCGAGCACCGGACACTCCAGCGCCCTCGTTAATACCGTACCATCCGGCGCGGTCAAAGTCAATATCACCCGATACTCTCCGGCTTCGGGCCGTACCGCGACCTCCGCCGCGCCGCCGGCAGCCATTGCGCGTTCGGCGAGGAGCGTTTCTCCGGCGGCGTTCCGCAATTCCACGGCGAATTCCGCCCCGTCGATGACCGCCGGCCCCAATCCGGCGATCCACACCGGCAGGCTTTCCTCGCGCCCGCCGACCCGCACCGCCAGCGTCTCTTCCCATACCGGAACGACGCCGGCACCGGCGGCGCGGACCGTGAAGCGCAATTCTTCGCCGGCGTACACGACCTCCTCCGGCGCGATGAACTCAATCGCCGGCGCCACCCGCTCCACCGGCAGAAACTGAATGTCGTCGACCAGGAAACGCACCCCGTCGCGCGGCGCCAGATTGACCAAAAACACTTCCAACGCAACGGCATCTGGTTCCAGAGGCCGAGTCAGCAGCAACCGGGTTTCATGCCATTCGCCCGGCGCGCCGCCGACAATGCTCATGTTGCCGTAATCGCCGGCATACCGGTTATCGGCATCGAAGCAGCGCATCCTCAGCACCGCTCCGGCTCCGTCGCCGGCTTCCAGGCGGACGAAACCGCGCATCAACACCGGAAAAATCTCCGGATCGGCCAATTGCAGCAGCTCCGCCGGCCGCGAACCCGCCACCACCGGCTCCCCGGTGTTGCCGGAAATCAAATCGACCTCCAGCGCCCGGCCGCCGCCGCGCCCGGCGGCGTCGCGGAAGCTCAAAACCGGGTTCATTGCACCGAACCACCAGCCGTCCTCCTCGAAATTCCCGGCCGGAAAAATCCCTGAATCGGCCCGCCAGTTGCCGCCCGTCCCCCGGTCGGCCTCGAAACGGTAATACCGCACCCCCTGTCCCGCCGCCGGCGTGAAACGGACCGCCCGGGACACCCCGCATTCGAGCCGATTCAACGCGTGCTCCTCCAGCGCGCAACCCACCCGCCCGAGCTCGTTGCCCGAGGCGTCGACCTCGAAGACCCGGACATCGGCGAATTCCGCCGCTTCCGGCGGCAGAAAAATCGTCACCGACTCTCCGGTCGCCGGCAGCGCCAGCGGAGCGCCGGAAACGGCGGCCGCCGCCCAGGCGGCGGCCGCGATCAGCAGCGGGCGCACCGTCACGTCGGATCACCGTACTTGTAATCGTCGCGGACGTTGCCGACCGGATAGACCCCGCTCGGGATGCCGACGATCCGGGCCGAACCATCGAAATAGCTGGTCACCAGATTGTTGGAATGCCGCTTCATAATGTTCGGCGACCGGGCGCCATAGTTGCTATGCCAACAGTTGATGTAGGTGTCAAACCATTCCCCGATCAAGATGGTGTTCGACGGGTCCGAAGGCGTGGACAATGTGGCGAGCCTTTTCCAGCCGGTAATGGCGGTCACCGTGATGTTGAGCCCGTAAGAGGCCCATTGCGCGTCACTGGAGATCCAGGTGTCGACGCCGTCCTTGTTCGAGCTCGGACACAGATAGCTCTGCGAATCCTTGCCGCCGGCGTAGTCGCGGATCACCCGGAACCAGATGTCGTCCTCGTTCCAGGCCCCGGTCGGGAGTTGTTCGTTCCAGTCGCCGACGTACATGACCAGCGCCAGGGTCAACTGCTTGACGTTGCCGAGGCACTTGGTGCGCTGCGCCGCCGCCCGCGCCTTGGAGAGGGCCGGCAGCAGCATGCTGGCGAGAATCGCGATAATCGCTATCACCACCAAGAGCTCTATCAATGTAAACATACGGCTCCCGGATGTCTTCCGGCCAATCCCGCTTTGCGCTGCTGATGTTTTCATGGTCGCTTCTCCCTGTTTGGTTGGGTTGCCTGGTTATATGGAATCACGTTTGATGAATTGCGCCGCCACTTCGAC
The DNA here is from genome assembly GCA_031547325.1 of Victivallaceae bacterium. GTDB lineage: Bacteria > Verrucomicrobiota > Lentisphaeria > Victivallales > Victivallaceae > JAVBQJ01. The sequence goes on from JAVBSD010000307.1 coordinate 2,009, forward strand.
TTTGACCGGCCCCGAATAGGAACCGCCGGCGTCGATGACCTGCTTGAGCAGTGAAAAGGCGTGCCGTCCCAGGGTTTCGACGTGTTCGTCGACGGTGCTCAACGCCGGCAGCAGGAAGGGGCTGAAGGGTTCATTGTCCCAGCCGACCACCGCGATGTCCCGCGGCACTTGGATGTTGCGGCGGTGCAGCTGCTGCAGCAGCGCCACCGCGTAGAAATCGTTGGGGACGAAGACCGCGTCGAGCTTCTCCGGCAGCACGAATTCCTCCAGCGCCCGGGCGGTGCGTTCTCCGATGCCCTCGGAATCGGAGGCCGGCCGGATCGGGTACAGCCGCAGATCGTCGACCGAGTTTTTCAGCGTCGCCAGCATGTTCCGGAAGCCGAAATAACGGTCGCCGCCGGCCAGGTGGTACATGCCGATGCGCCTGCGTCCGGATTCGCGCAGCGCCCGGAGCGCCTCGCGCACCGCGGTGCGCCGTTCGCAGAGGATCGCCGGCTGCTCCGGCAGATAATTCTCGCCGACCAGCACCAGGCGGCCCTTGTTCCGGAAATAATCGCGGATCGCCTCCTCGTGCTCCGGATATTCATGGGCCAGCACGATGGTGCCGTCGACATTGGACTGCTGGAATTTTTCGAAACATTCAAAAAGATTCTGCGGTGAATCATGGGCCTGCCCGATCATCAGCCGGTAGCCCGCCGCCGCCGCCGCCTTTTCGATGTGCTCGATCATGCGGAAGATCACCTGCGGCGCCTGCGAATCGATCAGGACGCCGATCATCTTGATCGAAACCCCGGCCAGCGCCTTGGCGTTGAGGTTGGGCCGGTATTGCAGCCGCTCGGCGATCTCGCGGATGCGCTGCGCCGTCGCGTCGCTGACCCGGATGTTGCTGCGCGTCCCCGATACCACCTTGGCCACGGTCGGCACCGACACCCCCGCCTCGCGGGCGATGTCCGCCAAGCCGATCCGCCGCACTGCCGCCGCCGTCGTCATAGTTCTCGCTTCCAGATTGATTTTGCCGTTTGATTCACCGGTTAATTAAATTATATCATAAATCGCGGCAAAAGTCAATACCCCATGATGAAAAAAGCGGATTTTTTCTCGCGGCCACTATCTTTGAGGTGATTGATTCGCGCTCGATGGCGCGGCCGGCCCGGCTCCGAGCGACGCGCTTGGGCCTTCGGCCCTCGCGCTCTGCCATCGCCGACCGGGCGGCTCCGCCCGGCCTCCCGGCGGGGCTTCCCTACTATTTCGCCCATTTAGATGGTCGACCGGCCTACGCGGCTGGACCGCGCCAGGTGGGCCCCACCTGGACCATGGCCTTGCTTCGCGGCGGCCCCTTTTATTTTTTGAAATTTATTCGAGGCCGCACATGGCCCGGAAGGTCCTGCCGACTTCGGCGTAAACCGGGTCGTTGTCCGGCGTCGTCCAGTGGCCGGCCGGAGCCGGAATGACCCGGGCGAACTCCGGCGGCACCGCGTTGGCCACCGCCCACTGCCCGACCGGCAGCACGGCGGGATCGAAATACGCGGGCACCACCAGCGTCGGAATGGTGAAATAACCGGCGTGGGTCGCCGCGTCGTAGTAGTTCAGCACCGCCATCGCTTCGGGATGCTTCAAGTGGTAGCGCCGCACCGCTTCGCCGCTGCCGACCGACACGAAACGCAGCCGGTCGGGATTGTTGCCGAAGGTCGGCACGTTGAGATAAGCGCTGCGGAAACGCCCGTCCCAGGGAATGGCGATGGCGCCCATGCCGCCGCCGTAGCTGCCGCCGGAATAATTCAAATTGTCCCGGCAATCCGGGTAAAGGTCGAGCAGAATCGAAGCGGCCAGCCACAAATCCGCCGCCGCGCCCTTCAGCACGCAGCGTTCCTTCGACTCGATGCCGTGGATCACGTGATAACTGCTGTCCCAGGGAATTTCGGCACACTGCGAACGGCCCATGCCGCGGCTGCACGGCATACAGACGGTCAATTCGGGTTCGCCGTACTCGGTGAACCCGGGGTTGCCGTAGCCGTGGCCGATGACCTGGCCGCCTTGGGAAACCGCCGGACGCCGCAGCCACAGCCCGATCTTAACGCCGGCATACCCTCTGGCGTCGATCAGGAAATATTGCTGATCGAGATCGGGCGGACTCCACAGCGGCCTCACTTCATAATCCAGCGGCCGCGCGGTGAATTCGGCGTGGACGCCGCGCCAGAAAGCGGCGAAATCCGCCGGCACTTCCGCCTTCGAGATCACCCGACGCAGCTCTTCCGGGGTCATGCCGCAGGTCGGATCGAAATCGAAGGAGTGCCGATAGGTCATGACACGCCCTTTTCCTGCCGCCGCCACAATTCGAGGCGGTCTTCGATGAACTCGATGATCTCCTTCTGGAGCTCCTGGCCGTTGCCCTCCACGGTTCGCGCCGGGGCGAACTCGAAGTGGATGTGCCGCTCCGGCCGCACCGGCCCCATGTCGCGCAGGAACCGGCCGTTGCCGAGGAAATCGGTTTTGAGCGCGAACGGCAACACCCGGACGCCGGCCGAACGGGCCAGCTTGACGCCGATGGTGTTGAACTTCTCGGGGTCGAAAATCTCCGAACGGGTGGATTGGGGGAAAATGATGATCGAGCGCCCCGACTCCAGGATCTTTTTGCCGTCGCCGAGCACCGCGCGCAGGTCGTCGCGCGGATTCTCCCGCCCCACCGGAATCGCCCCCAGCGACAGCATGATCTGCCGGAAAAATGGAATCTTCAGCAGCGACTCCTTGATCACAAAGGTGAAATCCAGATGCTCCCGCGCCACCGCGTGAAACAATGCCGTTTCCAGCAAACTCATGTGATTGCCGAT
>JAVBSD010000067.1:0-5172 GCA_031547325.1 Victivallaceae bacterium
CCCCGCCGGCGCGCCCCCCCCCCTCTGGGGGGGCCCCCCCGCCGCGACTATCTCCTGCTGCCGGAGCAGGAAAAACTGGCCCTGGCCGAACGGCTGCGCCTCGCGACCGCCCGGGAACTCGCCGACAATTATTCGCTGAAATCCGACTTCATCTCGCTGTGCTCCGGCTTCACCGCCGCCTGGATCGCCGGGGCGCTGGCCGGCGCCTGGATGCTGGCCTCCAAAGAAGACCTGACCCATGCCTGAACCCATGAATGAAGTCGGAATCATCGGCGGGAAAGGCGCGGTCGGCGGCGCGCTGGCGGTTCTGCTCAGGGAACGCGGCCGGCGGGTCAACCTCTACGACCTGCCGGAGCACGACGCCCTGCGCCGCGACGTGCTGGACGCCATCGTTTCCGCCAATGCCGTGGTGGTCAACGCCGCCGAGGTGCGCCGGCCCGGCAGCCACGGCGCCAATTCGTCCCTCGGCAACCATTCGGTCAACGCGGTCCTGCCGGGACGGCTGGCCGAAGCGGCGGCGGCGCGCGGCCACCGCTGCGCCCTGATTCACCTGAGCCACGTCGCCGTATTCAGCAGCCGCCGGCCGGAGCCGGGCCTCAGGCGGCCGCTGTTCCGGGAGCGGGACGCGGTCTTTTCCACCGATCCCTTTGGCCACACCAAAATCAACGGCGAAAAGGCGCTCCAAACCTGGGGCGGCGATCCCACCATTCTGCGGCTGGGGCCGCTGTACGGCGCCGGCGTCCCGGGCGAAGTGGCCGACTGGCTGGCCCTGGCCCGCGCCGGGCAGCCGCTCGAAGTTGCCGCCGGACACGCCTTCACCCCCACGCCGCTCGGCGCGGCGCTGGCGGCGATCGCCTGCCTGGTCGAGCGGCGGCCGGGCGGGGTCTGGCACTTCGCCGCCGCCGGATGCGCCGAAGCCGCCGAGGTGGCGCGCGAAATCCTCCGCGCCGCCGGCGGCGACTCCGAATTGCGCGTCGCCGGGCGGGAGGGAGTTCCGGCCGGATCGCTGGATGCGCGCCGGATCGACGCGCTGCTCGACTTCCCGCGGCCCGAATGGCGCGCCGCGCTGCGCCAATACCTGGAGGAGGCGAAGCCATGACGCGCTGGCGGAGCATGATGTCGCGCAGCTTCGTCTTCAGCCGGGAGAGCCTGCCGCTCGGCGTCCTCTTCGAAGACAACCAGGGCGAATACGACTTCCACAGCCACGAAAACTTCGTCGAGCTGGTGATCGTCCGCCGGGGCCGGGCGCTGCACCTGGTCGACAAATTGCGTTATCCGATCGGTCCCGGCGACGTGTTCGTGATCCTGGGCGACCGCGAACACGCCTACTGCAATATCGAAAACCTGGCTTTGATCAACATCCTCTTCGACCCCGACCGGCTGCGGCTGCCGCTCTACGACCTGACCTCCAGCCCCGGCTACCAGGTGCTTTTCCGCATCGACGCCGAATCGCTGATGCCCGACCGCTTCGACAACCGTTTCCGGCTCGACTACCGGCAGCTGGACGCGGCGGAGGCGCTGGCGCGGCGTCTCGGGGAAATCGCCCTTTCGGGGCGGCCGGGCGAACATTTCCACGCCATCAGTGCGCTCCTGTCGCTGATGAGCTGCGTGGTGGAGGCCTACGAAAGCAACGCCACCGGCAGCCACCTCGAAAGCATGCCCCACCGCCTCGGCGAACTGGCCAGCTTCATGGAGCAGAACCACACCCGGGCGCTGGCGGTCGACGAAATGTGCGTCCGCACCGGGCTGTCGCGTTCCAACCTCTTCCGCCAGTTCCGGCTTTACCTCAAGAGTTCCCCCCTGGATTATCTGCTCGGCATCCGGCTGCGCCACGCCAAGGAGCTGCTGGCCGGAAGCGGCCTGGGGATTTCGGAAATCGCGCTGCGCTGCGGCTTCAACGACGGCAATTACTTTTCGCGCCAGTTCCACCGCCACTGCGGCGTCACGCCGAAGGATTTCCGGCGCGACTTCGCCGGGCAAAGCCCGCAGTGATCAGCGATCCGAGTCGCTCATGACCTCGGCGCCTTCGATGATGATATTTTCATCCCGGCCGGTGTCGTAGAGCAGCGTGTCGCCGGAAGTTTCGCGCAGATACATATCGACCACGGTGGGATCGGGCTCGGTCCACAGCTCCACGGAGCCGGACTGCCCCTCGTCCACCCACACCCGCGGCGGCCGGTGCTGAACCAGCGACCAGGTCAGCTTCTCCGGCGCCCCGGCCAGGTCGCCGGCGGCTTCGGCGCGGTAGGCCCATTCATCGAAACGCCACTCGAAGATCACCTTGCCGCGCAAGTCGCCGTTGTAATCCGCCTTGAAATTCGGCGCCGTGCGCATGATGTAACCGGCCACCGCGGCGGTGTTCGCCGGCGGATGGGTCGCCCTCGGGTCGCGGCGCGCCGCGCCCCGGCCCTTGACCAGGATGCCGCGGGCGAAGCTTTCGAGCCGCAGATATTCCTTGCGGTCGAGCTCGACGTAGCCGGAATCCCCCGGCGTCCGGCAGCCGGCCAGGCCGGCGGCGGCGGCCAGCGCCAACACGATGAAAATACTCCTGCGCATCGCTCCGTCCTCCCTCACAGCCCGGTGGGAACGTCGATGAATTCCCCCGGAAGTTCGAATTGTTTCATCGCCTCGTCCAACAGCGCCCGGATGCCGACGGTTTCGGAACGATAATGTCCGAGCGCCACCACCGCGACGCCGAGTTCGCGCGCCGCGTGATACATGACATGAGTCATTTCGCCGGTGACCAGCGCGCCGCAGCCGGCGGCGGCGGCGGCTTCGACCGCGCCGAGCCCGCCGCCTCCGGAAACCACTCCGACCCGGGTGAAGGGCCGGCGGGACTCCGGTTCGCAGCAGACCGGGACATCGCCCGGCAGCCGCGCCAGCAGCCGTTCCGCCAGCGCCGCCGCCGTCGCCGCTTCGGCCAGCCGGCCGGAGAAGCCGATATCGACGCCGTCGTGGGCGTAAAAGGGTTCGCGCTGCGCCAAGCCGAGCATGTCGGAGAGCACCGCGTTATTGCCGATTTCGGGCTGGGCGTCCAGCGGCAGATGGCAGGCGTAGAGGCTGACGCCGTTGCGGAACAGCGTCCCGTAAAGCGCCGCGGAGCGCCCGGTCAGCCGGCGCGGCTCGGCGCCCCAGCTCAGGCCGTGATGCACCATGACCAGGTCGGCGCCGCGTTCGACGGCGGCGTCAAAGAGCGCCTGCGAAGCGTCGACGCCGGCGGCGATCCGGCGCACCGCCGGCGCGGCCTCGACCTGGAGGCCGTTATTGGAATGGTCGGCGGGAAACGCGGCGATCCGCAGCCGGCGATCGAGCCAGCCGGCGATCCCGGCGACGGCGACTTCACGATTCATTTTGCTCGATATCCTCTCCTGAAGCATTGGTGATGAAGCGGTGGCGGATCACCCGCCAGCGCATCTCCTCTCCGGCGCGGCGCTGCAGCCAGCCTTCGAACTGGGTGCGTTTTTTCAGGCGGTGGATTTGGCCGAGCTCCTCCCAGGTCGCGCGGAACATCAGCGACTGGGCGTGGCGCGGCATCCAGCGCCTCAGCTTGCGGCGCACCCGAAAAAACCTCCTCCGCGCCAGATGGTTGCGCGTCAGCAAATATCCCAGGCACCCGCCCAGCAGCAGCCATCCCGGCCACAGCGGCAGCGTCATCTGAAAGGCGACGTTGACGATCTGCGCCATCAGAATGATCAGCGACGGCGCGAGGAAAATCAGCGCGTCGAAGCGCTTGACGAAGCAATTGCCGAGGTAGCGCCGGAGCGGACTGGCGCTGGTGCGGTAGGCGTAGAGTTCTTCGAGCTGCCATTCGCCGTCGAAGGCGGCGCGCGCCACGTGGCACAGCTCGTGGGCGACCAGTTCGCGGCGCGAATAGACCCAGTAGCGTTCGCTTTTGCGGAAATTGTCGCGGATCAGGAACAGCGTCCGGTGCTTTTCCGGGTCGTGCCAGGCGCATCCGCCCCACAGAAATCCGACGCCCTCGCGAACGAAGAACCCCGGCGCCCAGTCCAGCTTGAACGAATAGAGCCTCTGGGTCAGCTCGCCCGATTTCAGCAGCATCGCCGGCGGAATCCGGTCGCCCGGGCGCACCGCGACGCCCGTCTCGACCTCCAGCGCCTCTTTGTCTTTGAGTTCCGCCTCGAACGCATCGAGCGCGCCGGCTTCGAGCGCCAGGCGTTCGCGGTATTCCGTGAAGCTTTCGCCGGGGCCGATCAAAAAGCCGTGGCGGTCGAGCCGGGCGAGCTGTTCGATGTCCTCGCCCTCCAGGCGTTCCACGGCGTGGCTCAGCCGGAAGCTCATGATTCGGGCGTCTCCACGGGCGGCGCTTCGGCGTCGCGGCCCTGCCCCTGGGCGCCCCGGCCCTGATGTCCCTGTCCCTGCCTGCGGTCGCGCGGCGGCCGTGCGCCGTCGCGGCTCTGGCTGTTGTTGCGGGGGCGCGGCCGTTCCGACGGCAGCGGAGTGATTTCCTCGCGGCTGAAGCTGGCGATGGAGCCGGTTTCTTCGAGCTGGATCGTCACTTTGCGGGTCAGCAGATTGCGGTCGCAGACCCGGCCCTTGCCCTTGGGGCATTCGCAGTACTCGCCCTTGCGCGGCATCGACTTTTCCATTTCGAGGTAGCCTTCGTGCTCGAACTTGAGGCAGCACTTGAGGCGGCCGCAGGCGCCGGAGATGGTGCTCGGCGTCAGCGAGAGGTCCTGCTCCTTGGCCATCTTGACGTTGATCGACGAAAAGTCGTGGAGGAAGCGGCTGCAGCACAGCTCCTGGCCGCAGATGCCGATGCCGCCGCAGATCGAGGTTTCGTCGCGCACGCCGATCTGGCGCAGCTCGATCCGGCTGGAGAGCGCCCGGGACAGCTCTTTGACCAGTTCGCGGAAGTCGATTCTGCCGTCGGCGGTGAACTGGATGACCACGGCCCGTCCGTCGAAGGAATAGTGCGCGTTCAGCAGGCTCATCGCCAGGTTGAGCTGTTCGACGTATTTTTCGGCGGTTCTGAGCGCGCCCTTGGAGCGGGCGAAATTTTCATGGGCGGTCGACTGGTCGCGCACCGTGGCCTGGTGCTGGATCACCGGAATTTCCCGGTCCTTCTCCGGGTTGGCGGAGGGGTGAAACTCGCCGTGCGACCGGATGATCTGGCCGTATTCAAGGTAGAAATCCTTCTGGAAAACGCAATAG
>JAVBSD010000261.1:0-4902 GCA_031547325.1 Victivallaceae bacterium
TCGGGGCCGAAGAGGAGCAGAAGCCGGCCGAGGCGGAAACCGTCCTCCAGTAACCTCCACCCAACGCGGATCTACCGGACGGAGCCGACATGAGAAACTTTTACTCCATCGCAGTCAACACCTTCAAGGAAGCGGTACGCGAACCGATCTACTGTGTGTTGCTGCTCGCGTCGGTATCGCTGATCGCGCTCTATCCGGCCTTCGCTCTGTTCGTCTTCAACGACCAGCTCAAGATGGTGGTGGACAGCGCGATGGCGACCTCCACCTTCATCGGATTGCTGACCGCGGTGTTATGCGCCAGCCAGACGGTTTCCCAGGAAATGCGCAACGGCACGGTGCTGCTGCTGCTGTCCAAGCCGGTGGCGCGCGCGAGTTTCGTGCTCGGCAAAATCGCCGGCATCACCGCGTCGAGTCTGTTGTTCGTGTGGATCTGCAATGCGATGACCGTGGTGGCGCTCTACGCCACCACCGACCAGTTCTGGTGGAATTCCGCGTTGCTCTACAGCGCCCTCGGCGGCATCGGGCTGGCGGCAGTCATCGGGTTGGCGGCGAACTATTGGAAGGATCATTCCTTTTCCAGCGCCCTGACCATGGCCCTGGCGGTGATTGTCACGCTGCTGATGCTGTGGTGTCTGCTCTTCGGCGTCCATGATCCGGCGCTGAATATCCAGAATCTGATGATGGCGCTGACGGTGATCTTTTTCGCGGTGGCGGCGATGTCGGTGCTGGCGGTGATCTTCGCGCTGCGCTTCGATATGGTGGCGAATCTGTGTATTTGCAGCGTATTTTTCTTCATCGGCTTGGTTTCGGGCCACATCTTCCGGCCGGATTCCGACTCGGAAATCATCAACTTCATCTGCAAATTCTTTTACGCCGTATTGCCCAACTGGCAGTTCTTCTGGCTCGCCGACGCGCTGGCCGGCAACCGGCCGATCCCGCCGAGCTACATCGGCTGGGCGGCGCTCTACATGGCGCTGTTCATCACCCTCGGCTCGATATGGGCGGTCACTCTGTTCCAGCCCCAGGAAATCGCCAAAGACAGCCGGGTCTGATCTCCCGGCAAACGGCGCCCTCCGGGGCGCCTTTTTTTTGGGAGGGGGCGGCCGGCTGTTTTTTTATTCCGGTTCAGGGAATACGAGCTCCAGTTGGCGCGGTTCGGGCGGCGCGTCGGCGTCGACCAGACCGCTGGCGGTCAGCCCCAGCAGCCGGACCGCGCGCCGCCCCGCCTCGGTGCGGGTCAGGAGCCCGCTGCCGATGGCAAGCAATTCGGCGGCTTCGCCTTTGGACTCGGGAAAAGACTGTCCGCGCGTGACGGTCTGGAAGTTTTCGTACCGTACCTTCAAGGTCACCGTCCGCCCCCTGAGGCGGCGCGAAGCCAGCTCGAAGGCGACGTCGGAGGCGATTTCCGCCAGCGCGTGTGCGAATTCTTCGGGGCGGGATATATCTTCGGGGAAGGTGATTTCGCGGCCCAGCGATTTGCGTTCGCTGACCGGCTCCACCGGCCGCTCGTCGATGCCGCGGACGATTTGATAAAAAAACTCTCCGGTCTTGCCGAAATTGATCTGCAGGTTGCGTAAATCCAGCATTTTAAGCTCGCGTCCCGAGCGGATGCCCATCTTGCGGAAGCGCGCCGCGGTGGCCGGCCCGATGCCGTAGAATTTTTCGATCGGCAGCGCGGCCAGAAACTCCGGCGCCATCTCCGGGGTGATGACCGAGAGACCGGATGGTTTTTTCAAATCGGAGGCGATTTTGGCCAGGAATTTGTTGTAGGAAACGCCGGCCGATCCGGTGAGCCGGGTTTCGGCGTAGATTTCCCGTTGCAGATTCCGCGCCAGCCGCACCGCGGTGACGCGGCGTTCGCGGACGGTCTCGGTCACATCGAGAAAGGCTTCGTCGATCGACAGCGGTTCGACCAGCTCGGTACAGCGCCGGAAGATCGCCCGGATTTGCCGCGATACGTCGCGGTAGCGTTCGCCGTCGGGATGGAGCCAGATGCCGTGCGGGCACAGCTTGGCGGCGGTCACCGACGGCATGGCCGAACGAACCCCGAAGACCCGGGCCTCGTAACTGGCGGTCGACACCACGCCGCGCCGGTCGGGGGAGCCGCCGACGATGACCGGCTTGCCGCGGTATTCCGGATGGTCGCGCTGCTCGATCGCGGCGAAAAAGGCATCCATGTCGATGTGGATGATTTTGCGGTCTATATTCATTTTGCGTTAATAATTTACCCGGGACTGCCATAAAAAGCAAATCGACTTGCATTTCCATCCGAAAGGGGGTATAATTAGAATGTCGGAGAATTCACCGGTCGCGGGTTTGAGGAGAAGCCTGCGGAACGCCGGTGATTTTTTACCGGGTCGTCATGAGAAGTGGTTTGTACGAGGGGAGGTAAATCATGAAAAGTGTCGTGGCGTTGTTCGACGCGTGTGAATTGCGCGAGCTCTTCAGCTCGATGCGCAAAGAGTGCGCCGAATATTCGCGCAACAGCGATGAGAGCGCCTGTTCGCAGGCGGCCGAAAAGATCGACGGATTCAAAGGACGGATCATGGACATCTGCCGGCGCCCGGTCTTCCCCCTGGACTGGAACGATCTGCATAACGCGGCCTGTCACGGCGGGCGGCGCTACGCCTCCGAACTGGTCAATATGGCCCGTGAATTCATGCGCCAGGGCGGTCGGGTGGTGCTGATGCGTTCGACGACCCTGAATTCCCCGCCCGAAGTGGTCAGGGAATTTTCCGACGAGAACAAACTCACCGAATTCGCCAGCCGTTGGGTCACCGTCTGAATTTCAACCAGGCCCGCCGTCCGGGCCGCTGTTTTGCGACAGCGGCCCGGACGGCGGTTTTTCAGAGGTGATAACCGATTGGCGGCACCACGTCGGCCAGGGTGTCGGCGACGTAGCTGATGCCGGCGCGCCCCCTCAGATCTTCATCGCGCAGGATGTTGATGGCCAGGGTGGTGTGGTCGCCCGGCGCCACCAGCTTGACCACCAGCCGTTGCGGCCGTCCGGTGCCGGTGAAGCGCACGCACTCCGTGTAGCCGAGCTGCCAGACGTGCGCTTTGTCGGAGCGGAAGAGTTCTTCGCCGTCCAGCCACACCCGGATCATCCCCTCGCGCCCGAGGTTGAAAATCAGTTTGGCGCCGGCCGGGGCGATGAAGGTTCGGGCCAGATACCAGCAGGCGCTGCCGAACCAGCCGCCGAAGTCCTTGCCGGTCAGGAGGTCGCTGCCGGATTCCAGGCGCAGCGGCGCCAGTTCCGCCAGATCGCCCCGGGCCAGCGCCGCTTCGTCGAGATAGGGCCGGTCGAGGTAGACGTAGTGGCTGTAGGAATCTCCGCTGCAGCCGGACCAGCCGGGATGGCTGTTGCGTCCGGGACCGGAGTAGGGACAGTCGTCGCCGTATTTTTCGCGGTCCCACATGTCCCAGTAGGGGCCGTAAACCAGCCACTCGCGGGCGCCGCCGAGGCCGAAACCGCATTCGGCCGCCTTGGCGCCGCCGGCGGTGAAGGCCGCGTGGAAGATGTTTTTGTCAGGCAGCGGCTGAGTCGGATCGGTCCGCCGGACCCGCAGCGTGATCGGGTGCGCTTCGCCGGGAGCCAGGCACAGCTTGACGTGCTCGGGCGACACCAGCGTCCCCGGCGCGGCGGCGATTGCGAGTTCGCCGGCGACCAGGGCGGCGGTCGGATTGGTCAAGGTCAGCACCACCTCGGTCGTCGCCGCCGCGAAAAGCACCGGGGCGGTGCGGTAATCGACGGAGATCGCCACTTGCGGCTCGGGCCGCGGCCGGACTTCGACCTGCGGCGCGCCGGTCAGTTCGATGCGGTCGTTGCGGACGATGGCCATTTCGGCGCCGACCAGGGCGGTTTCGGCGGCCAGATCGGTCAGCAGGGCGTTCTTGTGGTCGACCTCGATGCCGCAGACCAGGTTGGGGCCGAGCTGTTCGCGCCACTCGGCGGGGATGATCGCCGTGCCTTTCCAGGCGCCGAGAATGCCGCCGAGGGTCGCCGCGGTACAGTCGCAGTCCCAGCCGCCGTTGATGCAATTCTCCATCGCCCGGCGGAAATCCTCGCCGGCGGAGGCCCAGGCGAGAAGCCAGAGCGCAAGATTGGTGATCGCCTTCGACGCGTCGCGGTCGCCGAAACGGCGCATCGCAATCCGCCAGGCGGTCGGAAAATCCGGGAAGTCGCGGGCGATTTCGGCGGTTTCAGCCACCACCCGGCGCACCGGCGAATCGGGTGGCAGCACCGCCAGCCCGGCCTCGAAGATTTCTTCGCGGGTGGTCGCCACCAGCGCCTGGGCGGTCATCGCCGCCGAAAAACGTTCGGCGTCGACGCTGAAGCCGCAATGGTCGAGCTCGGCGTCGAGCCGGGCGAAATCCGCCGCCAGCGCCGGGTTGCCGGGCGTGACCAGACCCCAGATGTCGCTGCGGATCGGACTGCCCTCGGATTCGCGGAAAAATTCGTTGTTCCAAGTACCCGACCACGGCGGCATGATGCCGCGCTGGACGGTGTAGAGGAAAAATCCGTATTCACAGAAATTGTACCAGCACCGGTCCTGCCAGTAATGCACCAGATCGGCGGATCCGATCCAGCAACCCCGCTCCTGCAACGCTTCGAGCCAGACCAACTGAATGTCCAGATCGTCGTTGGGCGGAATCTGCGGCGGCCATAGCTCGGCGGCAGTGAGATTCTTGAGCTCCTTGTGGTTTTCGACGTAAGCGCCGACGGTGCCGCCGATGCTCTTGCCGAGCCACGCCGCCAGAACCTTGTCCTGGTACTCACGGTAATCGAGTCGGTAACGCATGTTTTCCCTCCTGGTTGTTGGGGATTTTTCCGTATCCTGAATTGACGTTTTTGATGCGCGCTTCGGTGGCGCGGCCGGCCCGGCTCCGAGCGGACTTTTT
>JAVBSD010000484.1:0-7823 GCA_031547325.1 Victivallaceae bacterium
AGGAGCTGCTCGTCGAGGCCGCTGAAGCGGAGCATCGCCGGCGTCGAAATCACCGATTTCGGCGGTTCCATGCTCGAAGTCGGCGTCGACGGCCGCCGGCTCAAGGTCCTGCCCTGGGCTCCCTACCGGGCGGAGGTGGACGCGGCGGCCGGCAGCACGCTGGAAATCACCGTGACCGGCAGCCCGCGCAACGCGATGGGCCCGTTTTTCCACGCCGAAAAACGCCCGTCATGGTGCGGACCGGAGAAGTTCCGGGCTCACGATATCGACTTCCGCCAGCTGGTGGATTACGGCCTGTATCAACTCAACATCGTCGAGAGGTAAATGATGCGCAAAATCCCGATCGCAATCCTGCTGAGCTGCCTGGCGCTCGCCGCCGTGGCCGACACGCTGAAGGTGGCCACCTACGGCGGCAGCGCCGCCGTCGACCTGGCCTGCTGGAGCCCCGAGAGCCCGTGGGTCGGCAACCCCAATGTCTGCAACCGGCTCGACCGGGTGGTCTTCCACTTCGATCTGTCGCGCTATCTGCTGGCCGGCCGGGTGAGCTCGGCCTCGATCACGGTGCCGATGACCACCTACGGCCTCTTCGACCAGCACACCTTCGAACTCGAAGCCTTCGAACGCGGCCACGCGCCGGTGATTCCGATGGACATCCTCGCCGGCGGCACCGCCCCGGTCGGCACCGTCACGGCCAATCCCGGCGACCAGCCGGTGCTCCGCTTCGACGTGACCGAAGTGATCAACCGGGCGCTGGAGACGGGCGACGGCGTCGCGACCTTCCGGGTCCGCGACCTGACCATCGAAAAACTCGGCAACCGCAAAGGCCACGAAGAAGGCGGCGCGGTGGAACGTTCCCTGATCACTCTGGAGGTCGCCCGATGAAAAAATTCCTCACCGCGGTCTGCGCCTTTGCCGCCGCATCGCTCTTTGCCGGCCTGATCGGCCCGAACGGCACGCCTTATTCCCAGATCGCCGTCGCCGCCGACGCCCCCTCCTCGGTGCGCATCGCCGCGACCGAATTCCGGGACTTCGCCCGGCGCCTCTGCGGCGCCGAGCTCACCGTCGTCGAGACCCCGACCGACGGAACCGCCGTCTACATCGGCGACTCCCCGGCGCTGCGCGCGACCGGCTTCGTCCCGCCGGCGTTTCCCGACGAGGGCTACCTGATCCGCACCTACCGGGGCAATCTGGTGATCATGGGCGACGATTACACCGGTCCGCTGATGGCCGGCGGCGTCAACCCCTTCCGGATCACCGAAACCTATAATCCCGAGCTCAATCTGTCGATCTTCGGCACGGCCGGAACCATGACCGGAGTCTATGAATTCCTCCACCGGGTCGGCAACGTGCGCTTCTACTGGCCCGGCGAATCCGGGATCGTCCTCGACCCGGTGCCGGAGCTGCGCCTCACCGAACTCGACCTGACCGGCGCGCCCAAGACCGGCTACCGCTACCCGTGGTATTCGTTCTTCGAAGTCGACAAGGAAGGCATCCTGTGGGCGCGGCGCATCGGCATCGGCGCCAAGGCGCCGGTGATGATCATGCACAACTACTGCGACTTCCTCAAGTACAAGGACACTCATCCGGAGTACTTCGCGCTGGCCGACGGCAAGCGCGCCTTCGGCGCGGAGTGCGTCGCCGACGGCCTGGGCCATTTGTGCCTGACCAATCCGGCGGTGATCCGCCAGTGGGCCGACGACATCATCGCCTACTTCGAGGTCAATCCGACCATCGAAGTCTATCCCCTGGTCCCCAACGACGGACTCAACCGCATCTGCGAATGCCCGGACTGCCAGGCCGAAGTGCGGCCGGACATGGGCCCCGCCGGCAAGTATTCCTACCATATCTGGAACTTCACCGCCAAGGTCGCGGCGCTGGTCGCCGAACGCTTCCCCGACAAGTACGTCGGCAACATCGCCTACTCCAACTTCCGCACCCCGCCGGAAGAGCTGGGCTATCTGCCCAACACGGTGGTGATGTTCTGCAACTACCGCAGCTACCTGGCCAATCCGGAGCTCTCGGAGACGCTTCACGCCGAAATCGAGGCCTGGAGCGCCAAGAGCGACCGCATCTACATGTGGACCTGGTACCTCGACCATTGGCTGCCGTGGCGCGGTCTGCCGGTGGTCTTCTCCGACACCATCGAAAATGAACTCAACTACATGTTCGCCAATCCCAAGTTCGCCGGCGAGTTCATCGAATCCGAGTCCGACACCAACAACTTCGACAGCATGAGCATGCCGGCCATGCAGCACTGGAGCCTCTACCTGACCCACCGGCTCAACTGGGAACCGGAGGCCACCGCCGAATCGCTGTTCAACGAGTACTGCACCCGCTTCTACGGCCCGGCGGCCGAACCGATGCACGACTTCTGGCGCAACGCCGAGCTCCGCCGCAATCAGCTGCTGGCGAAATCGGCCAAGCTGACCCCGGACGAGCTCTTCACCGGCGAATTCATCGCCGAGCTCAAGGGCCTGCTGGCCCGGGCGGTCGACGCCACCGAGCCCGATTCGATCTACCGTCAGCGGATCGAGACCGTCGCCGACGAATTCGAGATCGGCGCCGGACGGCTGGTGCGTCTCCAGGCGGTCGGCGCCCAGCAGATGGCAATCCCGGAAATCGCCGGCTTCGACGACTTCAACGAGATGTCGCCGGTGCGTTTCGTCGGCCGCGACGGCGAGGAGCGCAATCCGCCGACCTGGCTCTACACCGGATTCGACCGCCAGTATCTGTACATGCTCTTTCTCTGTTACGAGCCGGAGATGGACAAGCTCAAAACCACGGCCAATCCGCCCGACGACGGCAGCATCTGGGTCGACGACTGCCTTGAAATCTTCCTCTGCCCCGACGAGAGCGACCGCAAGGCGCCGTGCTACCAGTTGATCGTCAACGCCGACGGCGTGCTTTACGACTGCATCAACCGGCGGCTCAACGACACCGTGCCGTGGGATTCCCAGGCCCAGGTCCGGGTGATCCGCCAGGCCAACCGCTGGATGGCGGCGATCCGGGTGCCCTTCGCCGCGATCGGCGTCAACGATCCCTATTTCGCCGGCAGCATGGCCGGAAACTTCTACCGCAGCCGCGCCGTCAATCCGCTGCCCGAAGTCAGCGCCTGGTCGCCGACCGGCGAATTGAACCACTACTCCCCCGAAAAATTCGGAGTCATCTCTTTGAAGCAGGACTGAAAATCATCATCAGAAAGGAATGCGCATCCCGTTGAAAGCTTTCCCTGACGCAAATTCGTATACCGCAACCCCAAACCGCAACAATGGAGGTCCTACGATGTCCCGCAAGAAAAGCCGTTTCACACTCATAGAACTCCTGGTCGTGATCGCGATCATCGCCATCCTCGCCTCGATGCTGCTGCCGGCGCTGTCCAAGGCCCGCGCCGCGGCCCAGTCCGCCAAGTGCATCAACAACCTCAAGCAGATCGGCCTCGGGCTGATCATGTACGCCCAGGACACCAACGGGCAGCTTCCCTTCTCCAACGATCCGGTCCAATCCGGAGAGACCTGGATCAAGAACCTCTATTTGAAAGACCTGATCAAAAATACCGGCACCTTCAAATGCCCGACCTCCTCCAGATCGTTCACCGACTTCACCGAAGGAGCCGTCGAAACCCACTACACCCAGGGCGGATACGGCATCACCGACTATTCCGGATACACCAACCTGGGCAAGATCACCAAACCGACCGGCCTGATGCTGGTCGCCGATTCCAAGCCTAGTGCCGATTCCTGGGCCTTCTACCTCCCGGGCCTCAATGACCAGTATCTCTACAATGCGGCCAATCCCCGGAGTTTCGAGTTCCGCCACAACAACCGGGTCAACGGCAATTTCGCCGACGGCCACGTCGAACCGACCACCTACGTGCATTTCTATTCGGCGTGGGGCAATCCGTTCCTGTGGTTCGCCGACGTGCTTTGACATTTCGCACACAGCCGCAACGGCCGGATTCCTGGTCCGGCCCCGTTTTCGAGGACTTGACATCGCTTAAAAAATATGGAGGTACCATGATGTTCCGCAGTAAAAGCCGTTTCACCCTCATAGAACTCCTGGTCGTGATCGCGATCATCGCCATCCTCGCCTCGATGCTGCTGCCGGCGCTGTCCAAGGCCCGCGCCGCGGCGCAAGCCATCAAATGCGTCAACAACGAAAAGCAGCTCGCCCTGGCCATGATCATGTACGCCGACAGCAACGACGGCACTTTCCCCATGTCCAACAATCCGGCGAGCAGCACCTGGATCTATCATTTGTACGTAATCGAAAAGATGGTTCCCAAGGAGTCGTTCATCTGTCCGACCGGAACCACCGAGTGGGGAGTCTACTTCGACACCGGCGGCAGTTATGGCTGCAGCGATGCCACGGCCTATGCGGAGTACAAGATGGGCGCCCTCTCCTTGCCGTCGCAACGGATTATGCTGAGCGACGCCATCTCCTTTTTCCTGCCCGGCTCTGACACGCTCACCGAATTCAGCGTCGCAGTGCCCGGCACTATGGCTTTCCGTCACAACGACAAGGTCAATATCGCCTTTGCGGACGGCCATGTCGAACCGGCCAAGACCCTGTATCGGTATTCGAGTTCCGGATCGCCGTTTTTCTGGAAGGGGTGAGCCCGGAAATGCGATTTGACATCGCCTGAAAAGAAGGTATATTGAATGGAATCGACGGTTAGAAAATTCACCGATGCCGACGCCGCCCGGGTCGCCGTCATCATGCATGAAAGCTTCCGGGCGGTCTTCGGCGAGCTGGCCGGCGACATCGAGACGCCGGAGTATTGGCAAAGGCTTTCGGAGTCGCCGGACAAGGCCGCCTGGGTCGCCGTCATCGGCGGCGAGGTGGCGGGGTATCTGTTGGTGACCGCCGACGGGAAGCACGGGTTGGGGACGCTGGATGTGATCGGCGTCGACCCGGGCATCTTTTCGAAAGGCGTCGGCTCGCTGCTGTACGCCGAGGCGGACAAGTTCTGGCGCGAGCGCAAAATGCGCAAGATCTGGACCTGCGTCTCGGCGATCAATCCGCGGGCGATCGCCTTTTACAAAAAACAGGGCTTCGGGGAAGAGGGCGTCCAGAGGAGCCACTTCTTCGACGGCGTGGACGAAATATTGCTGGCAAAATTTTTAACGTGAAAAGGTGTCGGATGACCACTCGGGAACGCATCAGGAAAACTTTGGAATTTCAGCCGGTCGACCGGCGGCCGATTCTCGAATGGGGCCCGTGGTGGCATCTGACCTTGGAACGCTGGCACGCCGACGGTCTGGACCCGGCATTGCTCCATTTGCGCTGGGGACAGCCCGGCATGCCGGTTTCCGCGCCGGAGGGCGACATCGGCGATTTCCTCGGCCTCGACCCCTTCCGGGTGGCCTGGCTGACCATCACCGCGCCGGATTGCCCGCCGCCGCCCGGCGAAGGCCTGGGATACATCGCCGACATGGCCGATTACGAGGCCTTCAAGCCCTATCTCTACCGGGAGCCGGAGTGGATGTACGACTACTTCAGCGACATCGCCCGGACCCGCGAAAACGCCGACATGGCGCTGTGGCTGTACTGCGACGGATTTTTCTGGGGTCCGCGCAAGCTGCTCGGCATCGAGCCGCACCTCTACAGCTTCTACGACCAGCCGGAGCTGCTGCACGCCATCAACCGCGACATGACCGATTACTATAAACGGATCATGCCGCGCCTCTTCGAGATCGCCGCGCCGGACGTGATGCTGTTCAGCGAAGACCTCTCCTACAACCACGGACCGATGCTGTCGCAGGCGAGCTTCGAGGAGTTCCTGACCCCCTATTACCACGAGCTGCTGCCGCTGGTGAAATCTTTCGGCATCCATCCCTTGATGGATTCCGACGGCGACATCATGCCGATCATCCCGTGGTGCATCGACGCCGGCATCGAGGGGCTGGGTCCCCTGGAACGGATGGCCGGCGTCGACCTCAACGTCATTCGCCGGGAATACCCCCGCTTCCTGCTGCTCGGCGGCTTCGACAAGCGCGAAATCTCCAAGGGCGAAGCGGCGGTGCGCCGCGAATTCGAGCGCATCCGCCCGGTGATCGCCTCGGGCGGCTACCTGCCCATGCCCGACCACCAGACCCCGCCCGACGCCTCGCTCGACGACTACCGCCGCTACCTGGAGCTGTTCCGGGAGTACACCAGACAGTAAGCGTCAGTCGTCTTCGGCGACCAGGATCACCGCCCCGACGACGACGGCTCCGTCGCCGAGCGTTTCCCCGGGATAGAACCACAGGTATTCCCCGCGGTTGGCCAGGCGCTGTTCGCCGAGGTCGGCGTAGTGCCAGCCGCCGGCGTAGTCGGCGGCGGTCAACTGCTCGCGCGGCCACGGCGGCGGATCGTTCGGAGAGTAGACGCCGCATTCGAAGCGGACCGCCGCCGGATCGACGGCCGGATCGGGCTCCACCCTCAAAGCGGCGAAGACGCGATAGTTCCCGACCTGATTCAGGCGGCATTGGATGCGCCATCCGGGGTTGGTGGCGATCATCCGCCACGCCTTGCCGCCGTAAGCCGCCGGATCGTCGATGGCGAACACATACTGGTCTTTCCCGAAGATGGAATAGTCCGCCGGCTTCAACACGGTCAGCCGCTCCGACGGGATGTCGCGCAGGAATTCCGGCAGGCCGGAACGATCCACTTCCGGGCGCGCCCGCAGGCCGTGCAAGTCCATCAGGGTGGCGGCGAAAGCTTCGAAGGGCTTCGATTCGCCGTAATATCGGACGCCCTCCCGTTCGGCCAAAGCGATGAATCCGGCGACCCGCTCCCGCAATTCCTCCCGGGTGAACCCGAACCGCTCCGGCGTTTCGATGATCTCGGCGCGCATCAGGAGCGCCGCCTGAATCGCCATGGCGGCCCGGTCGACCCGCCGCGCCAGCACCGGATCGTCCGCCGCCGCCTGTTGCGCCTGTTCCATCACCCGGAGCGCCGCCAGCAGCGTCGGCACTTCGAGCCAGGAGTCGACATTCCGCATATACATCGCGATATGCGGCCGGGGCTCCTTTGCCAGCTCGCGGTACAGCAAGGCGATGTATTCGCGCAGGAAATCCGCCGCCGCGCCGTAATAACCGTCGAGGAATTCATCGATTTCCGCCGCGATGTCCCGGTCGGGATTCCAGGCCAGCCGCCGCGCCAGGTAGGGACGCAGGGCCATCAGGTCTCCGACGGCGCCGCAGTCGTTGTCGCCCTGGATGAAGATGCTCTCCACCCGGTGATCCCGGAAGAACCTCAGATCCTCGCCGATGGTCAGCAAGTCGGGATAGGGCAGAATGGCGTTGTCGTAATTGGTCCAGTAATACCAGATGGCCAGCCGCCCGGCGACGGCGCTCCACCCCCGGACGATCCCGGCGAAGGACCGGTTCGCCTCCGAATCCACCGGATAGCCGTTGTTAAGCCACGCGGTCGCCAGCCGCACCACCACATTGGCCGCCGGACGGGTATGCACCGGCGGTTCGACGCTGTAATTGTAGGCCAGGGTCTCGACGGTCAGCCCGGGCCGGAACGCCTCCAGCGCCCGGGCCGCCTCATTGATGCAATCGAGCAGCACGCCGGAGTGGCGTCCCCCCTCGCGCCGCAGCATTTCTTCGCAGGCGTCGCAACGGCACCAGCCGTCCGCGTTGTCGTTCTGGCTGATCGAAATCACCGTGGCGCCGGGGTTGTCCTCCAGCCACCCCCGGGCCCGGCGGATAAGCTCGGCGCGCATCGCAGTGTTGGTCAGGCACAGTTGCGATTCGTTGCCGCCGGTGCGTTTGCCGTCGATCAGGCTGTACCACTCCGGATGGGCGGCGAAATATTCGCCCGCCGGCAGGAGCCTG
>JAVBSD010000042.1:0-4285 GCA_031547325.1 Victivallaceae bacterium
AGCAACCGCGGAGAAAAATCGTGGCGGAGGACCTCCAGCAGCGCCGTTTTGTCCATCACGGCGAGGAATTCGTCGTCGGCGGCGTCGTACAGCGCCTTGAATTTTTCGCGCGGATAGACGCCTTTCAGGGCGGACATGAACTTGCCTTCCAGCCGCCGCCGGGCGAGTTCGTCGAGCAGGAGCTGGTCGGTGTCGACCGGTCGGGCCAGCCGCAGATAGCGCCAGTCGGGTTGATTCCGGTCGACGCGTTGCCCCTGACCGGAGCTCTCGGAGATCAGGACCAACCCGGGATCGGCGTGGCGGGCGAAATGCTTTTGCGCCGCCTCGAAGATCGCGGTATATTCTTCCGGGGTGCAATGGACCCGGTAGAGGCTTTCGCTCGACCGGCCCGGACCGGCGGCGGAATAAACCGGCTCGATGGCCAGCTCCTCCGGCCACTCGAACCGTTCGGGCCCCGAAAATTCCGGGGTCAGCAAATCGACCAGCTCCTCCGGCAGGACGGGAGGGGCGGCGAGGGAGTGCCGGATGTCCCTGGCGGTCATCGCCACCATGGCCTCCTCGGCCCCGGCGTCGGCGACGGCGGTTCGCGCGTAGAGGGAGCCGCCGCGCGAACCGGCCTGGCCCGGCAGGCTCATGGTATGCCACTGGGGACGGCTGGCGATGTCGACGGCGATCCGCCCCTCGGCGGCCGTGGCGGAGACGAGCACCGGCAGATCGACCGGCAAATCGTTTTCGCCCTGAATCCAGCCGGGAGCGGCGACCGTGATCTGCCGGAATTCTCCGGAAGCGCGCAATTGGGCGGCCAACGCTTCGGCGAAGCGCTGCGATCGCGCCTCGCCGTCGGAATTGAGGATCAGGAGGTGGCGCATCGGGGTCCGGAAGGTTCCCGGGAACTGGTACAATACGAGCTCGCGCGAAGGGAAGGTGATCTCCGGTTCCGCCGCGTTCAGCGAAAATCCAGCGGCGGCCCATGCGGCGAACATGAGGAGGATGCGCATGGTCAGTTCCCTCTCCGGGACACGGTGACGGTGGCGGTTCCGTCCTCGAAGTCGGCCCGGACCCGGCAGTGTTGCGTCTGATAGACGGGCGAATCCGCGGTGAGGACGGGCGTGGGGGAGACGAGAAATAGGGTATTCTCCACCTCCACGCCGTCGCCGGTGAAGCGGGCCGAGTTCAGAATGAGGCTATAGTCGTCATCGATGTGCCATCGGGCCGCCGGTTGCTCTTGGCTCAGGACGAAGCGGAGCGGTTCCGCGCCGGGGGCGAGCTCCGGACCCATGATTTCGGCGACCTCGCCGGCGGGGAGCGGAATGCGCCAAAGGTGGGCGGCGTATATCAGGGAAAACTGGATGCCCAGGTCGGCCTCGCGGCGGCGGCTCCACAAATAGCGCAGGAAGCGGATCCGCAGGTCGCCGCCGAGCACGTAGAGCGCTTCGCTCAGGTCGCGAATCCCGGCCGCGTCGAGAAATTCTTGATCGGCGAGCAGTTGCTCCTGTTGCTCGACCGGCAGGGCGCAGAGCAGCGGCGACAGGTATTGCGCCTGCAAGCCGCGTTCGGCGAGCGCGGCGAGCAGGGTCTCCCGGAGCTCGACCGTCCGGTTCAGCCGCAGGGGGAACGGCACGTCGCCGCCGTGCTCTACGCCGAGGGTGCCGGCGGAACCGGGGGGGAGGTCGGCGGCCAGCAGCCAGCCGTCGTTGTCGGGCCGGGCGTAGAAAACCATCCGCGCCTCCTCCGCCAGCGCCCCGAAGCGGTCGACGGGGGCGGCCAACCGGTAGACGTTTTCACTCGAAGACCCCGGAGCGGCCGCGGAATAGAGGTGCTTGAAGGGCAGCTCCTCCGGCCATTCGAGCAACTCCGGACCCGAAAACTCGGGGATCACCAGATCGGCCAGGTCGGGCGGCAGCGGCCGCTCCGAGATGTACCGGAGCGGGTTCAGCAGGAGGCCGGCCAGGGCTTGGGCCGCGCTTTGACGCTCGGCGTCGGTGAAGCGGGAGGAACAGAGATAGCGCACCGGCGTGATACGCCAATAGCCGCCGCATTGTTCCGGCTGCCCCGGTACGCCGGGACGGAAGGTCTTGACGCCGGTTTCGAAGATGATCCGGGTGAGGTAGCCCTCCGGCGTCGGCGATTCGTCGAGCGGGGTGCCGACGACCAGCACCAGGTCGGGCGCGGCGGCCCCGGGCGGCTGAATCCAGCCGGGGAGGGCGGTGGTGATCGAGATGTCAGGGTAATCCCGGCGCAGTTCTTCGGCGGCGGCGCGGGCGAGTTGGCGCGTCCACTCCGCATCGTCGTCGGTCAGGATCAGGACGTTCCGCAACGGCGGGAAAAAATCGGCGGCGGTAGGGAACGCGATATGGATTTCCCGCTCGAATTCCGGGCGGCCGTCCGGCCGGGCGGAAGCGACCGTGACGGCTTCGGTTTGGCCCCGGGGCCGGATGGTCAGGCGGGCGCCTTCGTCGTCGAATCCGGCGGCGGCGGACCAGTGCCGGAGCGCCGCTCCCGGGGAGTTGCGGCTCAGGATGCCGGAGGTGTTGTCGCCGGGCGTCCGGGTGATTTCGGAGATCAGGATGGCCTGACCCGGCTCCGGCAGCCACGCGGCCGCGCCGATGATGACGACGGAGCCTTCGCGGCGGTGCCACCGGAGGTCCGGTTGGCCTTGGCCGAGGACAAGCTCGACCGGCTCGGAATCGTCGCCGATTTCCGGGCCCAGGAATTCGGCGACTTCCGCCTCCGGCAGGGTGACGCCGTGTTCTTCGGCCAGGCGCAGGAAGTGGGCGCTGAGGCCGCTGGCGAATTCATTGCGCCGACGCCAGGCAACCTGGAGCACGCGGGGCGAAAATTCCAGGGAAAGGAAGCTCACCAGCGCCGTGCCGGGCATTTCGGCGAGAAAGGCGTCGTCGGCGAGCAGCGCCGCGACCTTTTCCGGCGGATAGACATCCTTCAGGGTAAACATGAAAGAGCTTTCCAGCCGCCGCCGGACGAGTTCGTCGAGCAATAACTGGTCGGTGTCGGCCGGCCGGACCAGCCGCAGGAAGCACCAGCGGTCCATGCCGGCCGGCATGGTTTCAAGCTTGCCCTGGGCGGAGCTGTCGGCGACCAGGACCAGGCCGGGATGTTCTTCGCCGGCGAAATGTTTTTGCGCCGCCTCGAAGACGGCGGGGAAGGCTTCGGGGGTGGAACGGATCCGGTAGAGGCTTTCGCTCGACCGGCCCGGACCGGCGGCGGAATAGACCAGCTCGAAGGGCAGCTCCTCCGGCCAGTCGACGGTTTCCGGCCCCGAAAATTCCGGGGTCAGCAAGTCGACCAGGTCGGCCGGCAGGGCAAGAGCGGGGCGGCCGAAACGCCGGAGAAGGTGGACGAAATCGTTCGCCAGGAGCTTCTCGGAGTTCCCCGTCAGCGGGACGGCGGCGGCGTGCGCGAGCAGGGCGCCGCCGCGGACTCCGGCTTGGTCCTGCAGTTGCATGGTGTGAGGCTGGAAACGGCTGAGCGCGGCGACGGACAATTGATCGTCTTCGACCGTGGCGGAGACGAGCAGCAGCAGATCGACCGGCAAGTCGTTTTCGCCCTGAATCCAGCCGGGGGCGGCGACCGTGATCCGGGAGAATTCGTTGGTGGCGCGCAGTAGGTCGGCCAGCGCGTCGGCGAAGCGCTGCGACCGGGCTGCGCCGTCAGAATTCAGGATCAGGAGGTGGCGCAGCGGGATGGGAAAGGTTCCCCGGTAGAGGGTCCACCGGTAGCCCCGCGGCGAAAATCTGATTTCTGGTTCCGCCGCGTTCAGCAGCAATCCGGCGGTGAAGAGGAGGGCGAGGAGAATTTTCAGCATTGCGGCGGCTCCTTGATGAGAGTGGTTTCGTCGTGGCACGGGAGGCCGGGGAAGCGCCGTTTCAGCGCGGCGGCGAAGAGCCCGTCGGTCACGGCCGCGCCGCAGGGCGCACTGCCGAGTCCGCAGGAGGGCGACCGCGCCTTGAGCACCGCGCAGTCGATTCCGGCTTCGGCGATCGCTTCCAGCGCCCCCGGCAGCCAGGTCAGCAGGAGATCGGTGCGGTCATCGCCGGTGGCGTTGCCGAGCAACCGCGGCGACGCCGGGTCGCCGCAGAGGGTCATCGGTTCGCGCGGGGCGCCGAGCCCGCAGTCGGCTTCGGGGCAGATTGTCACCAGTTCGCAATTGCGCAGAAATTCCAGGACTTCGGGTGCGAATTTACTCCGGCCGTCGTAACGGCACGGCGCCCCGGTGAGGCAGCGGCTGATCAAAACCTTTCCCATATCCTAAATATAAACATCCTTG
>JAVBSD010000364.1:0-4696 GCA_031547325.1 Victivallaceae bacterium
CCCCGAGCAGTGGCTGTGGTCGGCGCGGCGCTGGCTCGACATCAACCGCGGTCCCTGGCCGCGTCCCGAAACCGAAGCCGAAACCGAAGCCGCGTCAGATTCCGCCGCCGCCGAGTAATTCGGCCAGCACGGTGTCGCCGAGTTCGACCGCGCCCTGGCGGGCGCTGCCTCTGGCGGCGTCGCCGGCGGCGACGACCGCGGTGCGGAACCCGATCGCCGCGCCGGAAAACCGTTCGGCCAACAGGGCGTCGCCGGCGGTTTCGAGGCGTTCCAGGAACGGCGCGGCGATTTCGCCGGCCAGAATGATTTCAGCCGGATCGAAAATCCCTCCCGCGATGGCCAGCAGCTTGGCGATCCGCGGTTCGAGGTAGCGGTAAACCCGTTCCAGCTCCGCCGCCGACAAGCCGGCGTGCCAGCGCTCCAAATCAGGCGGCAGCTCCGGCAGCCGGCAGGCGGCGCCGATGGCGCCGAGGTAAAATTCACTCTCCAGACAGCCGGTGCGGCCGCAGGCGCAGCGCATCCGCCCGCCGCCGGGCAGGTGGCCGATTTCATTGGCGAAGCCGTGGGCGCCCCTGAGGAATTCGCCGCGCTGCCACACCGCCATGCCGACGCCGGGGCCGAGGTGAAGAAAAACCCCGTTCTCCGTCGTTTGGGTGCGTTGCCGGACTTCGCGCGCCAGCGCCACGATGTCGTGCTCGAAACGCCAGCTGAATTCACTGCGCCGCCGCGCCAGCCCGGCGGCGGCGAAGCCGGAGATTCCCGGGAACTGCGGCGAAGCGAACCAGATCCCCCGCGCCTCGTCGACCGCGCCGGAGAGCACCAGCCGGACTTCGCAGAGGCCGCCGGCCGAACGCAGCCGCCCGAGCAGCCGGTCGAGCTCCTCCGGCAGCTTCGCGCCGTCGGGTTCGCCCGCGAAATCGCACCGCAGCTCTTCGACGGCGTTGCCGCCCAGATCGGCGACGACGGCATGAAGCCCGTTGCGCCGGACCTGGACGGCCGCCACCAGATAGCGGTTGCCCGTGAACCCGAGGCCGGTCGCCCGGCGGCCGTCGGCGCCGCCGCCCTCCAGCCGCCCGGTTTCCCGCACGATGCCGGCGTCGAGCAGCCCCTTGACGCACTGGCTGGTCGCGCCCCAGCTCAAGCCGGTCAGCCGTTCGATGTCGCGCCGGCTCCGCGCCCCCGAACGCAGCGCGCCGAAAACCCGGCGGTAGGCGTCGAGCTTCATCTGCCGGTGGGCCGACAGACGGCCGATGGGTGTCGATGTGTCCATAACCAGATAACTTATCCCCGGAAACCGCCTTATGCAAGCCGATGATTCATTATATCACGACTTGACATAATTAAAAATCGAGTGTACAGTACTTCATCAACCAAATACCGGAGGTGAGCATGGCGGACGGGTTTCGTTATATTCTGCGTTACTACATCGATCCCGGCTGGGAGGAGGAATCGCGGATCGCCGAGCTGGTCGAATTCTGCCGCGAGGGGCGGATCGAGGAGGTGATGCTGTTTTTCAACCCCGAGGAGCTGTTCACCGGGCATGTGACCTGGGAAGAGCTGGCGCCGTGGCGGAGCCTGGCGGGCCGGGTGAAGCGGGCGCTGGCCGCCGCCGGGGTGGCGCTGAGCCTCAATCCCTGGATCACCACCGCCCATCTGTCGCGCGGCCGCCGCCTGAAGCCGGATCAGTCTTTCCGGCCGATGACCGGCGAAAACGGCGTCGAGGCGCTGATTACCGCCTGTCCGCTGGACGAAGCGTGGCGCGATTACCTGACCGGCCTGTGGGGGCGGCTGGCGGCGGAGCTCGATCCCTGCGCCATCTGGATCGAGGACGATTTCCGGCTTCACAACCACGACCCGGAGCAGGGCTGGGGCGGCTGCTTCTGCGCCGAACACCTGCGCCGTTTCGCCCGGCTCATCGGGCGCGATGCGGTCACCCGCGAAGAGCTGCTGGCCAATCTCCTGGCGCCGGGCAAGCCGCATCCGTGGCGCGCCCTCTGGATGGGGCTGTGGCGCGACACCATGCTCGAAACCATGGCCTGCCTCGCCGCCAGGGTCGATTGCCGGCTCGGGCTGATGAGTTCGGACCCGGACACTCATTCGATCGAGGGGCGCGACTGGATCCGGCTGACCAGGAGCATGGCCAAAGGCGGCGCGGTCCTGTCGCGCCCCCACCTGCCGCCCTACACCGAAGCCCGGCTGCTCGACTCCACCCCGTCGGTCGCCCGCCAGACCGTCTCGCGGCTGCCGCGGCCGATCGAAGTGTACCCCGAGCTGGAATCGGGATTGCGTTGCGGCTGGTATTCGCGGAGCCCGGAATTTTCGCTGTTTCAGTGCTTCCAGAGCGCGCTCTTCGGTTCGCGCGGCATCACGATCAACCACTTCGATATGATGGGCTGCGGCACGGCGATGGACGACGGCGGGTTCGCCTCCAGGCTGGCGCAGGCCAAGCCGGCGCTTTCGGCGCTGACCGCGCTGAAGCTCGACGACGATGCCGCCGCCGGGATCACCGTGCTCGACCACCCCGACGCGGCGGCGCACCTGGAGCTGGCCAAGGCGGAAAGTTCGATGGGGGCGCTGCACGCGCACTCGATCGAATGGAGCCGCGCCTTCTACACGCTGGGCATCGCCCACCGCATCGCCCACCGGGTCGAAACCGGCCGCGGGCCTTACGCCGCCTGCGGACAGTCGATCCGGGCCTATACCGACGCGGAGATCGCGGCGCTACTTTCCGGCACGCTGCTGGTCGACGCGGCGGCGTTGGAGGCGCTGGCCGAACGGGTCGGCCCGGCGGCGTTGGGGTTGAAAAAACTCGAATGGCGGCGTTTGAACGACGACGCCTTCGCCTACGAGGAATTTCTCGAAGACGATCCGAGCGTCTACGGCGTCGCCCGTCCGCGGGTTTCGGCGCAGATGTGCGCCGACCGGGCGTTGAAGCTTGACTTGCTGCCGCAGGCGCAAGCCTTGAGCATGCTGCGCGATCCATGGCATCGCGAGCTCTACCCCGGCTTCTACCAATTCGCCACGCCGTCGGGCGGGCGCCTGATCGCGATGGCCTATTGCGCCAATGCTCCCGGCAGCAATTTCCATGTCGGGTTCCACACCCGGTTCCGGCGTATTTTCCTGCAGCGCTTGTTGTGTGGCGACGGGGTCCAGGTGTACGGGACCAATTTGCCGTTGCAGGTTTCGGCGGTGGAATGCGACGGCAACCTGGTGGTTGCGGCCTTCAACATCAACACGGCGACGATTGACCGGATCGATTTGGCGGTTCATGGGTTTGCGGTCGGGGGGGTGTCGCGTCTCGGGGCGGATGGGGTGTGGGTGGAAGCCGGAGCGGAGTTGAGTTTCGCCGGGCCTTTCGCGCCATTGGCCGGCGTAATCCTGAAACTAAAAAAATAAAAAGGGGCCGCCGCGAAGCAAGGCCATGGTCCAGGTTGGATAACCTGGCGCGATCCAACTGCGTAAGTTGGTCGCCCGCCTAAGCGGGCGAAACAAGTAAGGAAGCCCGGCCGGGAGGCCGGGCGGAGCCTCCCGGTCGGCGATGGCGCACTTTTTAAAGGAGCAACGCGTCCTTTAAAAAGTCCGCTCGGAGCCGGGCCGGCCGCGCCATCGAGCGCGAACCCACCACTTCAAAGACAGTCAACCAAGGAGATATCATCATGCTCGCAGCAGTATTACACGGTCCGAATCAATTGCGTTTGGAGGAGGTTCCGACGCCGCATCCGGGTCCGGGCGAGGTTCTGGTGCGCATCAAATCCTGCGGTTTTTGCGCCACCGACTACAAGGCGATCAAGGGGATTCGCACCAACGTCGACTTCCCCTGCATCGTGGGTCACGAGCCTTCGGGGGTGGTCGCCGAGCTCGGCGAATACGTGCAGGGCTTCCGGGTCGGGGAGCCGGTGATCGTGGCGCCTTCGGGGAGCTGCGGCATTTGTCCGGACTGCCGGACGGGCAATACGCATTACTGCAAACACGCCTTCACCACCGGCGGGGACGGTCCGGAGGACGTGCGTCCGGGGGCTTTCGCCGAATACATGCTGACCACGCCGAGCACTTTGTATCACAAGCCCGAATCGATCGACTTCGACGCGGCGGCGATCACCGAGCCGTTGGCGGGCGCGTGGAAGGGTGTGATTCTCAAGAGTGAAATGGAGCTCGGCGACGACGTGGTGGTGATCGGGACCGGCGGCATCGGGTTGTTGTGTTTGATGGTGGCGCGCGCGGCGGGGGCGGGGCGTTTGATCGCCATCGATTCGAGTGAATACGCCCGCAACCACGCGTTGGAGCTCGGGGCGACCCATGCGCTGGACCCGCGCGATCCGGCGATCAAAAAGCTGGTATACGACATCATTCCCGAGGGTCCGGACCTGGTGATCGAGGCTGCGGGACCGATTCAGGCGGTGGAGCTGATGGTGTCGCTGCGCCGCCGCGGCACCAAATGGAACGTCTTCGGCATCACCACCCACGAAAAATTCGAGCTCGACGGCGGGGAGACCCATTTTCTCGAAGGCCGGATGGACGCCAGCTTCGGTTGTTCGGAGCTGGGCATGCAGAAGGCGATCCGCCTGATGGAGCGCGGCGTGGTCGACCCCGGGAAGATCATTTCGCACCGTTTTCCGCTCCGCGATATCGCCCGCGCCGTCGAGGTGATGGGGCAGCCGGAGCGCAACAAGGTCATCATCCATCCGTAGGTTCGTCA
>JAVBSD010000138.1:0-4360 GCA_031547325.1 Victivallaceae bacterium
CCGGGCCGCTCCGCCGGAATTTCGGCGGAGCGGCTTTTTTGCTTAGGGTTTCCGAAAGAAAATTGTGTTTTTCTGATAATTCCCATTGGCAATCCGGAAAAACTGTGGCATATTTCATATTATGTAATTGCGCAGATGAAGTTGATATACTGGAAAACCGGGATGTGACATGGAAATCAGAAGATCGTATGGCGTGATGATTTGCGGGGCCGCGGCCGCGGCTTTGACCGGCTGTTACAATTACGACCCGCCGGCGGCGGTGTTCAGGGGCGACACCTTTACCAACCGCGCCCACGAAACGACCACCGCCATGCTCGAAGGACTGAGCGAGCTGACCCTCGAACGGGCGCAGCAGATCGCGCTGATCAACAATCCCGACCTCCAGAGCGCCTACCACTCGGTCAGCGCCGCCCGGATGCGCTACTACCAGGCGCTGGGGTTGTATTCGCCGGTCCTGGGCGCGAGCTTCAACGCCGACTGGGGGTACAGCAAGGCTCGCCGCACCCGCAACACCAGCTCGACCGGTTGGGGCAACAGCTTCGGCACCAGTACCGGACTCAACGCCACCTGGACGCTTTTCGACGGCCTGGACCGCGAATTCACCGTGCTCCAGCAGCAGCACGCCCTGGCCCAGCAGCAGCTGCTGGAAGAGGACGCCAAGCGCCTGCTGATGCGGGCCGTGACCTACGCCTACGCGGACATCGTCTCCGCCATCGCCAACAACGGCATCGCCAAGCAGGACCTGCGTTTCCAGCTGGCCAACCTCGATGAAACCCAGATCAAGTTCGACGCCGGCACCGTGCCGATGAGCGATGTGCTGAACTTCAAAATCCAGGTCAACCTGGCGATCAGCAACATGCAGAACGCCAAGTACAACTACGAGACCGCGATCTACGCGCTGGCGGTGCTGATGGGCTATCCCGACGGCACGCTGCCGGGCAACGTCACCTTCCCCAAGCTGGCCAGCACCGTCGACGAGCTGGAGCTCAACGTCGAAACCTACCTCGACATCGCCCTCTCGCAGCGTCCCGACCTCCAGAATTACCGTGAGGCGGTCAAGATCGCCGAATACGACAAGTACCGGACCTACAGCGCCTATTCGCCGGTGATCACGGCTTATTCGACCTTCTCCTACGGGACCAACCTGACGCGCACCTATCCGAGCGACAACACCAACGTCCTCGGGCAGACTCAGACGACCCACACCTATGCGGAGACGCCGAACTTCGCCTTCGGCTTCGCCGCCGACTGGACGCTGTTCAACGGCCTGATCCGTTACAACCGCACCCGCGAGGCCCAGGCGGCGCTGGCGGCCCAGGAATTCACCCTGGCGTCGCAGTGGCTGACCGTGGTCAACGAGGTGCGCGGCGCTTACGCCAACTACATCAACCAGATCAAGCAGGCCAAGATCTACGCCGTGACGTTGCAGCTGGTGATCGAGCAGCGCGACCTGGTCCAGGAAGAATACCGCGCCGGAAACACCGAGCTGACCCGGCTCAACGAAGCCGAGACCAACCTGGTCCAGGCCCAGACCAATCTGGTTACCGCGATGGTCAGCGTCTACCGCGCCAAGGCGCAGTTGGAAGCGGCGGTCTACGGTCCGATCCAGACCACCACGGTCCCGGCCGATCCCACGCATCCGAACTTCATGGATACGATCAACTTCGACGACGCGATGGTCTTCGACGAGGACATCGGCACCATGACGACGCCGGTGGGCCTGGAAACGGTGTCGCCGCAGGAGGAGCGGCAGTACGAAAGCGCGCTCCGGGAAGAGGC
Source organism: Victivallaceae bacterium (assembly GCA_031547325.1). GTDB lineage: Bacteria > Verrucomicrobiota > Lentisphaeria > Victivallales > Victivallaceae > JAVBQJ01. Next base: position 1,780 of record JAVBSD010000138.1, read on the forward strand.
GCAGTAAGCCTCGCCGGTGGCGCCGGACGCGGATTTTCCGGAACGGGAAAATCCGCGTTTTGTTTTGACGGCGGCTTGAATCAGTCCGGAGCCGTGCTATATTATACAGTTCTTGAAACAAACTAAATTCAGAGGATATAATCATGAAAAAAGACATCCATCCCAAGTACGGCGATGCCAAGGTTTCCTGCGCCTGCGGCGAAGTCTGGCACATCAAATCCACCCGCCCGGAAATGAAGGTCGGCATCTGCGCCAAGTGCCACCCGTTCTTCACCGGCAAGCAGAAGTTCGTCGACACCGCCGGCCGGATCGAGAAGTTCAATCAGCGCTATGCGCGCAAGGCCGACTGAATCGTTCGGTTCTGGCTTCAAGCCCGGTTTCGACCGGGCTTTTTTGTGGTGATGTTTTATGCAACCGGATGACATACACGGACATATCGACAGCTTGCACCGCCGTTCGGCGGAGCTGGAGACGCTGCTTGCCGATCCGGCGGTTTACGGCAAGCCGGCGGAGCTCAAGAAATACAACCGGGAATTGCGCAAGCTCACCGCGCTCTTCGCCGATTTCGACCGCTGGAGCGCGGCTCTGGAGGAAATCGCCGCCAACGAGGAGCTGTTGACCGGCGAGGAGGACCCCGAACTGCGCGAGTTGGTCGCCGCCGATCTGGAGGCGCTGAAGGGCGAATCCGCCGCGCTTGAAACGCGGGTCCGCCTGGCGCTTCTGCCGCCCGATCCCAACGATTCGCGCAATATCATCGTCGAAATCCGCCCGGCGGCCGGAGGCGAGGAGGCGGCTTTGTTCACCGCCGATTTATTCCGCATGTACGGCCGGTACGCCGAACAGCGCGGCTGGACGCAGGAGGTGCTCGACCAGAGCCCGAGCGAGCTCGGCGGGCTCAAGAACGTCTCCTTTTCTCTCGCCGGCGACGACGTGTATTCGCGGATGAAATTCGAGTCCGGGGTGCATCGGGTGCAGCGGGTGCCGGCGACCGAAGCCTCGGGCCGGATTCACACCTCGACCGTGACCGTGGCGGTGATGCCGGAGGCCGACGAGGTCGAAATCGACGTCCGCAACGAGGATCTGCGCTTCGACGTCTTCCGTTCTTCCGGTCCCGGCGGCCAGTGCGTCAACACCACCGACTCGGCGGTCCGGGTCACCCACATCCCGACCGGCATCTCGGTGGCCAGCCAGCAGGAAAAATCGCAGCACCGCAACAAGGAAATCGCCTTGCGCATCCTCTGCGCCCGGCTGCTGGAAATCAAGCAGACGGAAGAGGCCGCCCGCCAGGCCGCCGACAAGCGTTCCCAGGTCGGCACCGGCGACCGCAGCGAACGCATCCGCACCTACAACTATCCCCAGAACCGGGTCACCGACCACCGCTACAATGTTTCGACCCACGACCTGCCGGCGTTGATGGAGGGCGAACTCGACCTGGTCCTCGAACCGATCATCCTGATCCACTGCGAACGCGAACTCGAATCGCTGCAACTGTGACGGAGGAGCCGCACCAATGGCTGGACTGGGCCGTGGAGCTGCAGTTCATCGCCCAGGCGGGGCTGACCTATTCGAAGGATCATTTCGATCTGGGGCGCTTCGGGCGGCTCCGTGAGATCGCGGCGGAAATGATGGCCGCCAAGTCCGGGCTCGACCTGGAAACCGTCCACGGGCTCTTCTGCAACGAAACCGGCTTCCAGACGCCGAAGCTCGACACCCGCGCCGCCATTTTTCGCGACGGCAAAATCCTCCTGGTCCGTGAAAACGACGGCCTCTGGTCGCTCCCCGGCGGCTGGGTCGACGTCAACTGTTCGATCCGCGAAAACACCGTCAAGGAGGTCCGGGAAGAGGCCGGCCTCGACGTCGTGGCGGAGCGCCTGATCGCCGTTCACGACCGCAATCGGCACAACACGCCGCGCTACGCCTACGGCGTCTGCAAAATATTCGTCCTGTGCCGGATCGTCGGCGGCGAATTCGCCGCCAATATCGAAACCACCGGGAGCGATTTTTTCGCCGAAGACCAACTGCCGCCGATGGATTTGGCCAAGAACACCCCCGAGCAGGTCAAGCTCTGTTTCGCGGCCTGCCGCGATGAACAGTGGGCCGTCCGCTTCGATTGACCGTCACAGGTTGCGGAGCTGGTCGGCGAGGCGTTTGCCGCCGAACTCGACCGGCGAATCGGCCTTGAGCTCGTAGGGTTTGACCACCAGATTGACGCTGCCCCGGCCGGTGGCGGCGTAGACCCAGGTTTTGGCCAGCGCGCCGCGATCGACCCACAGATTGAAGGCGTGGGCGCGGTCGAGGCCGACCAGGTCGGCGAGCAGGCTCATAATCACGCCGCCGTGGGAAAAAACCGCCACCGTCCGCCCCGGGCCGGCCACGATGTCGCGCCACACCGACCGGGTGCGGTCGGCGAAGTCGGCCATGGTTTCGCCGCCCGGAAAGGCGAAGTCGAGGTTGCCGAAATTCCATTGCTTCATCACCGTCGCCTCCTCCGGCGTCGGAGCCGTCAGGTCGCGCAGCGTCCAGTCCCCGAAATCGATTTCGTTGAGGCGCGGATCGTGGCGGACTTCACCGGCCAGGCGCG
>JAVBSD010000266.1:0-3161 GCA_031547325.1 Victivallaceae bacterium
CCGGGCCGCGCCGCGATTCCGGGCCGCGCCGCGAAGGGCCGCCCCGGCCGCAGCCGGCTCCCGCGCCGCGGCCTCCGGCTCCTCCGCCGCGTTCGCGTCCGGTTCCCCGGCCGCGTCCGGTTCCCCGGCCGCCGCGGCCGATGCCTCCCTTTCCGCCGCGCCCCGGCGGGTGGGGGTTCGGGTGGACGATCGTCATCGGCGGCGGTTCGGTCGGCGTGGTTCCGCGCCCGCCGGCCGTCGTGCTGCCGGAGCGTTCCGTCGCGGCGCGGCTGGCGGACTCCGCCAACCTGGTTCAGGTCGATGCGGACGAGCTTCGGGAAGCGTTGGCCTGCCGCGCCGAAATGGCCTTCGGCGAACCGGGCGATATCCGGGAAGCGCTGGAGCGGGAACGGCCTTTCGCGCCGCCGGCGGTCGGCGACCGGGTGGTTTTGACGTTGGCCGGCGGCGGCGAATTTGCCGGTGAGTTGGTCGAGTGCGTCGCCGGCGCCGTCACGGTGAGGCACGGGGGCGGGGAAATCCGCTGTTCGCTGGACACTTTGACGCCGGAGTGCGCGATGCGGTTTTCGCGCGAACTCTATGACGCGGAGATCGCCCGCGAAGCCGCCCGGCTGGCCGGTTCCGGGGGAACGGCGGCGGCGGTTTTCGGATACCGTTTCGGCGAAATCGCTTCCGGGGCGAATCTGCCGGCCCGGGATGCGCGTTTCCCGGCGGCGCGCTGCCGGTTGTGGAGCCATCCCGGTTCCGGAGAAGTGTTTCGGGTTCGCGGGGTGGTGGAATCCTGTACCTTCGAACGGTACGTCGATTATCTGGAGGAGCTGGCGGTTGATTGCGGCGTTGCCGGGGTCTGGTCTTATGAGCCGGCGCGGCGGCGTTATGCCGCATGGGTCGACTGCGGGCGGCGTTCGTTGGTGGCGGAGTTCGAGAGGCTGCCCGGCAGCGACCGCGGGCGTTTGGTTGTGACCGGCGTCGATGATCCGCTGCAGCGGGAGGCGGTGGCGGCGATGAACGCGGGGCAGCGGCAGATCTTCGAATTGGAATTAAAATAAAAAAACAAAAAAAAGGGGCCGCCGCGAAGCAAGGCCATGGTCCAGGTTGGATAACCTGGCGCGGTCCAGCTGCGTAAGCTGGTCGCCTGTCTCAACAGGCGAAACTGTAAGGAAGCCCGGCCGGGAGGCCGGGCGGAGCCGCCCGGTCGGCGATGGGACACTTTTGGGAGAGCAACGCGTATCCCGAAAGTGGACTCGGAGCCGGGCCGGCCGCGCCATCGGGCGCGTTTAAAAAGCATCTATTTGGCAGTTTTGGCAAAAAACGCGCTTGCGCGAAGTACGTCTATCAGCTATATTGGTATCATTTCAACGTACCGGAGGCGCGGCGATGAAGCGGATTTTTTTCCTGATGTTGATTGCTGTTTTACTGTGCGGCGTATTGAGTTGCTCTGAGGACACTCCTGCCGTGAAGCACGAATGGTCGACGGACTGCGGTGCTTTGACGAAACGGCTGAAGCTGGAGATGGAATTGCCTTTTGAGTCGTGCGCGTGGACCCTGTGGGCCGAGGAGCCGGGCGGGCCTCCCAAGGGATTCTCCAGGATGGTGCCTGCTCCGGAGGACGCATATATTTGCGGAATCATAAGGGTATCCCCGGAGACGCATCGCGACCTGTCGGAACGGTATTCCTGGGACAAATATGACGGGGAATTGCCGTTGATTCCTCCCGGTGATGGCAGCGCGGAAAAGGAGTGGCTCATTTCTCCGGGCTTTTTCCGGGAATGGCAAATGAAGACGCCATTCTGCAGCGGGATGGTGCTGTTGTCCGCGGAAGGTCATGAGATGTATGTTTATGTGCAGACAATCTAATCCATGATGATGTCGCGGGTAAGCCCGGCTCCATGTTCCGCACTTGGGTCTTCGCCCCTCGTACTCCACCATCGCCGACCGGGCGGGTTTCCTTGGCTGGACCGCGCCGGCAAAGTCCGACCTGGACCCTGCCCAGAGCTGCGCGGCGGCCGACTATTTTTTTATTTTTTTGGGGAGAGGGGGGCGCTTGGCGCGACGCCGTGGCGCCGCTTGTACGCGCGCGAAAAATAAAACGGATCGGCAAACCCCAGCTCCGCCGCAATCTCCTTGACCCGGCGGTCGCCGCGCTCCACCAGCACCCGCGCCAACTCCAGCTTGCGGTCGAGAAAGTAACCGTAAGGAGAAACCCCGTAAGCCGCCCGGAAAATCCTCCGGCACTGCGACTCCGAACGCCCGAGCTCACGCGCCGCCCGCGCCATGTTCAACGTACCGTTGACCGAGGCGTCGAGGAAACGTTTGAGCTTTTCGGCTTCGGCGGAACCCGAACCGCCCGGCGCCCGCGCCGCCCCGGCCAGGTGGTAGAAGAGCCTGTGCATTACCAAGGTGGCGCTTTCATGCGCGTTGCCCAAATTGGCGCGCATCGTCGCCAGAGATTCGCGGAACAGCGTTTCCAGACCGCATTGCGGCAGGTAGGCCACCCGGTCGAGCCGGTAAATGCGCACCAGCTCGCCGACCAGCGAACCCCGCAGGTTGAACCAGATTTTTTCCCAGGGATCATCCGGGTCGGGATAGTATTCGTGATCGCTGCCGGTATGCGCGATATAGACATCCCCGGCGCGGGGCTGGAACTCCCTGGCGCCGGTCCGGAAGGTCCCGGAGCCGCGGACGATGTATTCGACCACGCACTCCGGCGAATCGCGCCGGGCGATGCGGTAATCCGGGGCGCAGCGGGTGATGCCGCAGAGCGGCATGTAAGCCACCGGGTCGCCTTCGTCGGCCCAGGCGACCACGCACTCCTCGTTGAAATTGGCGAAATAGCGCAGAATGCTCATCGGATGCGCGGAAAGTCCATGTTATTTGAGGTTGTTTCACACTATAATATAGACAATGCGGAAATACAAATCGAAAGGAGTACAAAAAATGCGCAAAGGCGTGGTGATCACCCCCGCGGACTTCGTCGGGGCGGACTGGCTGGAAAAAATGCGGCGTTTCAAGCTCAATACCCTGGGCATTCACTCCGGCGGCGGCGCGGCGCACGACGTGCTGGCCGTTCTCGGCGAATACGCCCGTGAGGAGTTTCGCGAACGCTGCCGGGCCGCCGGAATCGACGTCGAATACGAACTTCATTCGCCGTGCGAGCTGCTGCC
>JAVBSD010000293.1:0-4898 GCA_031547325.1 Victivallaceae bacterium
GATGGGGCATTGCCTGATCCTGATGGGGGGCGGCATTCTGCTCTGTTCCTTCGCGCCGGCCTACTGGATGCTGATCCCGTGTCTGTTGATCGCCGGCTTCGGCGAAGGCATCTGCGAGGGGATCGCCACGCCGTTCATTCAGGACTTGCATCCGGAGGCGCCGGAGCGCTATGTCAACATCTCCTTTTCCTTCAGCGCCGTCGGCACCGGGACCTGCGTCGTGGTGGCGGGCGGGCTTCTGGCGCTGGGGGTGAGCTGGCGCTGGGTCCTGGCGGGAGCCGGGGCGCTGACACTGCTGACTTCGCTGTTTTTTCTGTGGCGGCAGCATCCCCGGAAAAAATACCCGGAGGTTCCGGGCGGCGTCTCCGTCCGGGAGATCTGGCGCTATTCCGCGGCCATTGCGCGGGCGCCGCGGTTCTGGATCTGCTGCCTCGCCATGTTCCTGGGCGCGGGGGCGGAATTCGGCCTGACCTTCTGGTCCGCCACCTATGTTCAGTTGAACTTCGACACCGGCCCCTGGGTCGCCGGCCTCGGCACCGGGGCGATCGCCCTGGGGATGTTCGCCGGGCGGGCGGGTTTCGGCTATTTCGCCCGGAAAAACAACCTGAGGCACATTCTGCTGGGAACCGGCCTCGGCACCGTCCCGGTGACGCTGCTGCTGGTTTTTCTGAAGCCGGGGATGATGCCGGGGTGGTTGCTGTTCACGTTGCTCTTTCTGCTGTTGACGCTCGCCGGGATCGGGGTCGCGCCCTTTTGGCCGACCGTCCAGGTCTACGGCGTCCACAACATGCCGAAGCTGGATTCCACCATGCTGTACATTTATTTTTCGGCGGTGGGCATTCCGGGCTGCGGTTTTTTCACCTGGCTGATGGGTTTCCTCGGCGACCGTTTCGGTCTCCAGGCGGCGATTCTGGTGGTGCCGGTCTGCCTGGTGTTATTTTCCGCCGTCATCTATTGGGAATGCTGGGTTCTGGGCGAACGCCGGCGGCGATGTCCCGGAACACCCTCTGAAGCGATTCGAGGGTGATGGGCTTGGAGAGGATGCCGTCGAAACACTCCGCGTCCGCGAGGGACAGCTGGGTGTCGGCGGTGACGGCGATGATCGGAATGCCGCTGACGGCCGGATCGTTTTTGAGCATCCGGGCCAGCTCGACGCCGCTGGTTTCCGGCATCCAGACGTCGGTCAGGATCGCGTCGAAATTCCGGTCGCTTTGCAGCCGCTTCAAGGTGTCGGCGGCCGACTCGCACGCCACGGATTCCATATTGGCGCGCTTGAGCATGGCGCCGAGAACGAGCAGATTCACCGGGACGTCGTCGACGATGAGCACGCGCATTTTCTGGTTCATTTCAGGCGGAGCGTCGATTTTCGGGACATCGGTTCCGGCGCTTTGCTTCGGCACGTATTCCACGTTGTCGATTTCGACGATGAACGAGGTGCCGACGCCCGGCTCGCTCTCCAGTGTGATGCCGGCTCCCATTTTGTCGAGCAGCCGCTTGGTGATGGCCAGTCCGAGCCCGGAGCCCTCGTAAATGCGCTTGCCGCGGGTGACGGTGTCCTGGACGAACGGATCGAAAATATTGCCCTGCTGCTCCTTGGAAATGCCGATGCCGCTGTCGCTGACCCGCAGGGTCAGCTTGCCCGTCCTGCCGTCCGCGGCGGGAACGAACTCAGCATGCAGCTCGACAAAGCCCTGAGCCGTGAATTTGAAGGCGTTGCCGAGCAGGTTGAGCAGCACCTGCCGCAGCCGGAGCGCGTCCACCAGCAGCGTGCCGGGCAGATTGGAGAGCGTCACCCGGAACTCCAGCCCCTTTTCCGCGGTCTTGAGCTTGAAAACGTTCGCCACCTCTTTGATCACCATGTCGATGTCGGTTTCGGTCGGCGACAGGCTCATCTGTTCGGCTTCCAGCTTGGAGAGGTCCAGCACGTCGTTGACCAGGTTCAGCAGCGTGGAGCCCGAGAAGCTGACCGAATGGAGGTATTCCACCTGGGTTTGCCGGTCGAGATGGTCGTGCAGCATCAGCTCGCTGAAGCCGATGATGGCGTTCAGCGGGGTGCGCAATTCATGGCTGACGGTGGCGAGGAAGTAGCTCTTGGCGCGGTCGGCCACCAGCACCTTTTCCATGGAAAGTTCCAGCTCGTGTTTCTGGCGCTTCTGCTCGTCGATATTGATGTCCGCCTTGAGCACGTGCAGCATTTTGCCGTTGCGGTCGAAAACCGGCTGGGCGGTGCCGATCTGCCAGACGCCGCGGAACTCATATTCGTTGCTGCAGGGACGCTGCGTGGCGAGCGTTTCCTTCACCGGACAGAAGTCCGGCGGCGCGCCGCACTTGCAGATGGTATCGTAACAATAGGTGTCCTTGACGCTTTCCCAGGTGACGTCGAGGCCTTCGCGTTTCAGCGCGCTCGGATTTGCCGCCAGCAGCTTGTAATCCAGCCCGATCATCATGATGGGGATGGTGATGTTGTCCACAGTCTGCTTCTGCAGATAGAGGCTGTCCTCCAGCAGTTCACGCTGTTTGGCGCGGTCGTAGGCGAGCTGGAACAGACTGGCGACGCCGCTGACCGTATGGATGTCGCAATCGGTGAATGTTTTCGGCTGGCGGTAAAAATCCATGCCGACGAAGCCGTAGAGCTGGTTGTCGATCCAGATGCCGCTGCCGAGCATGGATTGGATGTTCAGCGGCCGCAGCGCCTCGAATTCGTCGGCGAACTCCTCCGGCGGCCGGGCGGCGTCGCTGAGAGCCAGCGGCTGGCGCCGGCGCAGGTGGTCGGTGAATTTGGCATAGGCGCGCATGTCGACGTTCTGCATGCGGTCGATGAGGGAATGTTCGGGGGAGCGGCACCATTCGTGGGTGTTGGAGGCGGTTTCGCAATGGTCGCCGGCGTACCGGAAGACGTAGCAGCGGTCGGCGTCGAAGCTCTCGCCGATCAGCTTCAGCATTTCGTTGACCGCGGAGTCGAAGCTCTCCGCCAAGGTGATTTTCGACAGCAGCTGGTAGAGGATGCGTTCGCTGGCGATATACTCGTTGAGCGTTTGGATGGTTTCCGCCTGCTTTTTCTCGAGTTGAAATTCGCGGGTCAGGTCGACTCCCATGCCCAGCAGCAGCCGTTTGCCGTCGGATCTCTGCACCAGCTTCTTGACCATGCGCATGGCGAAAAATCGACCGGCGGAGTTGGTGAAGGACTCGGTGACGTCAATCATGCCGCCCTCGGCCACCAGTCGTTTGTCATCCTCCTCCACTTTGCACAGGCCGTTTTCGTCGACGAAGAAGTCGCGGTCGCGGTTGCCGATCAGCTCCGCGCTGGTATGGCCCATCAGTTCCTCGAAACGGGTGTTGCACAGCAGGAAGCGGAAGTCATTGTCGATGTCTTTCACGAACAGGAAGCCGGGCAGATGCTCGACCACCGTCTGAAATAAATTCAGGTTGTCGCGGTAGAGCATTTCGTTTTTACGGGCCTCGGTGATGTCCTGGATCACGCCGCAGAGCTCGACTTCGCCGGTGATGTCGTTGAACGATTTTTCCAGGCGCACTTCGAAGTACTTCTTTTCCGCTCCGACGGTCCAGGAATAAACCTGGTACAGATGGTTGCTCGCCCCGGAGAGCAGCGCGTGCCACTGCGTTTTCAGGGATTCCACGAATTCCGGGTCCGCCCAGTGCTCCGGCGACAGCGGCTGCCGATTTTCGTCGATCGCCCAGAAGCTGTCGGAGGAGGCCGTGATCAGCGTCCCCTGGGGATTCATCCGGAAATAGTTGAATTTGGCGATTTTCATGGCCGTATAAAGCGCGCTGGCCTGGACGCGGAGCCGGGTGCGCTGTGCGTAATCCTCGGTGACGTCGCGGAACACCAGCACGCCGCCGGCCACGGCGCCCTCTTCCATGATCGGAGCGGCGCTGTCGTTGATGTGGCGGCGGGCGCCGTCCCGGGCGATCAGAACCGTATGGTTGGCCAGATGCACGATCCGGGCGTCCGCGAGCGCCTGCGCCACCGGCGACACCACCGGCGTGCCGTCGAGCGCGTGAACGATGTGAAAGACCTCTTCATGCTTGCGTCCGACCGCGTCCGCGGAAGCGAAGCCGGTCAGCTTTTCGGCGATCGGATTCAGGGAGGTGATCCGTCCGTCCGGATCGGTGGTGATCACGGCGTCGCCGATGGAGTTCAGCGTCAGCCGCAGGCGGTCCGAAAGCCGCTTCGCCGCCAGGTTGGCGTCGTGCAGCTCGGTGACGTCCGAAGAGATGACCATGACCGCGTCCTGGCGGAACGGGTTGTTGGCGGGCAGCCGGAGAAACTGGGTCCGCCGGTGCTCCCCGTTCAGGAAGTAGAGCCGGACCTCGTCCTTGCCGTTGTTGAAAACCTGTTCGATCGTTTCTTCGAAGAGCTTGCTGACCTCCTCCGGCAGATCTTTGACGCTCCGGATGCTCTGGCTTTCCTGGCTGGGCAGATGCGCGTGAACGACCAGGCCCTGCCGGTTGAATACGAACAGGCGCGACGGCAGATGCTGGAACAGCATTTCATTTTTCATCTGCATCTGGCGTTTGGCCCGCAGCGCGATGCTGTAGGCGATCAGCGAGACGATCAGGGCCAGGCCCAGCGCGCCGAACTGGGTCATGTGTTGGGACAGAAACGACGGCGGAATATTTTCCCAGATCGTGTTCTGCGGCGCGCGCGAAGCGGGAATTTTCAGTTCGGCCAGCGCCGTTTGGTCGAGGCAAATCACCGGGGCCGAGTCTTCCGGGGGAACCGGCGCGCCGGCCATCAGCCGGAGCGCCATCCGGCCGCCCTGGAGGCCCGCGTCGTGTCCGCGCTGGATGACGCCGCCCATGGAGCCGAATTGCATGTAGGAATCGTATTTCCCGAAGATCAGCCCCGGGAAACTTTCCCGGATTCGCGGCAGAAC
>JAVBSD010000006.1:0-3242 GCA_031547325.1 Victivallaceae bacterium
GAGCTCGAAGGCCTCCGGCGGATCGGGCCGGGGCGGCTTGCCGGCGCAGTAGTCGCGCAGGCGCGGACCGGTGCCGAACGGCACCCGGTCCGACAGCCGCGCCATCGGGTGAACGACGGTGGCGGCGACGGTTCCGACCGGCGCTTCCTTGCGCAGCGCCTGCAAAAAGTAGAAGTCTTCCCCGCCGGAGCGGCGGCGCATGCCGCCGGCCTTGACGTAGGCGGCGGCGCGGCAGATCAGCGCCGAACCCATCACGCTGTAGGCGTAGGGGGACCCGGCGCGCTCCAGCCCGGCGCGGTAATTTTCGAGGTAGGCTTCGTAGTCCCGGATCGCCCTCTTAAGCTGCGGATCGCCGCCGGTCCGGTGGCGGAAGGCGACGGCCGCGCCGCCCCATTCGGGATGGCGTTCGAATTCCCGGCGCACCGTCTCCAGGTAGTCGGGTTCCACCGTGGTGTCGGCGTCGAGGCAGAAAATCAACGGATCGTCCGCGGCTTCGGCCGGCGGCAGGACCGCGTCCATGCCCAGCTTGCGGGCGGCCCCGACGCCTTCCGCGGCGGGGACCTCGGCTTCCAGCCAGGCCAGGCGCAGGCCGGGCCACGCCGCCGCGCCGCCGGAACGCAGCCGCGCCAGCAGTTCGCGGTTGGCGGCGAGCTGCTCCGGGGTGGAGGCGGCCGAGTGGTTGATCACCAGCAGCGTCAGCGTTCGGGCCAGCTCCGCCGGAGGGTTGGCGGCGAGCGAAGCGAGCGTCGCCGGCAGCAATTCATTCTCCGCCAATACCGGAATCACCACGAAATTGACGCAGCCGCCGGAGGGGGCTCCCTCCGGCGGCCGGGCCGGATTGCGCGTCCGATACTTCGAGGAGGCGCTTATTCCCATTCGATGGTGCCCGGGGGGTTGGCGGTGATGTCGTAGACCACCCGGCTGACGCCGTCGATTTCGCCGACGATGCGCGCGGCCATGGTTTCCAGCAGCTCCCAGGGCAGCCGGACCACGCTGGCGGTGACCGCGTCGACGCTGTTGATCGAACGGATCGCGATCACGTAATCGTAGGTGCGCTGGTGATTTTTCATGCCGACGGTCTTGACCGGCACGAAGACGGCGAAGGTCTGCCAGGTTTTCTCATACCAGCCGGAACGGCGCAATTCCTCGGTGACGATGGCGTCGGCTTCGCGCAGCATGGCCAGGGTTTCGCGCCCGATCGCGCCGACGTGGCGGACGCCGAGCGACGGCCCGGGGAAGGGATGGCGGTCGAGCAGCTCCGAAGGCAGCCCGAGCAGGCGGCCGACCTGGCGGACTTCATCCTTGAACAGCCGTTCGACCGGTTCGATCAGTTCGAACTTGAGGTCTTCCGGCAGGCCGCCGACGTTGTGGTGGCTCTTGATGACCCCGGCCGGGTTGCCGTCGAGGGGGATGCTTTCGACGATGTCCGGGTAGATGGTACCCTGGCCGAGCAGCGGCGCGCCGACCTCGCGGGCGGCTTCGGCGAAGACCTCGATGAATTCCCGGCCGATGATTTTGCGCTTGCGTTCGGGATCGGAAACGCCGGCGAGGGCGTCGAGGAAGCGGTCGGAGGCGTCGACGTATTTGAGCTTCATTTTGAAGTTCCGGGCGAAGAGCTCCTGCACCATTTCGGCCTCGTCCTTGCGCAGCAGGCCGTGGTTGACGAAGACGCAGGTCAGCTGATCGCCGATCGCCCGGTGAAGCAGCGCCGCCACCACCGAGGAGTCGACGCCGCCGGAAAGCCCGAGCACCACCTGGCGGCCGCCGACCTGGGTTTTGATGTCGGCCAGCGCGCCGGCGATGAATTTTTCCATCGTCCAGCTGCCGGCGCAGCCGTTGGCCAGGCAGAATTTCTCGATGGCGTCGACGTCGCCGGCCGCGGCCTTCGGAACGCCGGGCAGCATTTCCGCGGCCGCGCCGACCGCGAGACGGGGCCGGGACAGCGTGGCGAACTTGCCGAGGAGGGCGGCGATTCCGGCGTCGGCTGCGTCGGCGCAGTAGACCAGCGCGACCGGGCGCTCTTCGGCGATGCGTTCCGGTTTGACGGTATAGGGCATCACCATGGTGTAGATGTGGCGGTCGCGCACCGAGCGCGCCAGCTTCTGGATATCGGCGCAGCCGCAGTTGACCAGGATCACGGTTTCGGGGGTTTGCTTCATATGGGTCCTTTCACTTGAGTTGCGGAATGATGACGATCAGCGGACGGTCCTGGGGCGCCATTTCGAGAATTTCAGCGCCGGGCGGCAGCACCGGTTCCAGCACCGGTTGGTTTTCGGCCGAGGTGATGGCGATCCAGCCCCGGTCGAGCAATGGCGCCAGCTCCTCCGGCGTCATGATTTCCGGGGCATCCTCCCCGAGATAAAAGACCGAGGCGCCGCGGAGGCGTTCGCTCGGATCGAAATAACAGAGCGGCCTTCCCCCTTCGCGCAGATCCCGGACGCAGCCGAAGAATTCCGCGAACGATTCCCCCTTGTTCTGCAGGCTGAGCAATTCATTGTCGACGGTTCCGAAGACCGCCCCGGCTCCCAGGCACAGCGCGATCGCCGCCCGGCGGAAGTTTTTGCCGAAGAGCGCCGCCAGCGCAATGGTTCCGACCGCCCCGAGCAGCAAGGCGTCGATCAGGTGCCGCGCCGGCGGGAGATCGCTCCGGCCGCCGGCCAGCATGGCGACCGCCCCGGCGGCGAAGACCACCGGAATCGCCCCGGCCAGCGCCGCCAGCCAATACCCGAGGTTGGCGGGGTCGAAGCGCCGGCCGCGCCAACTCAGCTTCCAGTCGCGCCACAGCCCGAGGCCGAAATTCTCCATCCGGAAGAGCTCCAGCACCACCGGCGCCAGCAGCAGCGCCTCGAAAGGCAGCACCGGCAGCAGGTAGACCGTCCGCTTGCCCGACGACGCGCACAACAATAGAAAAGGCAGCAGCGTCATCGCCGCGCCGAAGAGATCCGCTTCCAGTCCCGGCGGCGCCGCTTCTCCGCGCCGGGCCAGCCGCCGCAGCCGGACGGCGAAGACCGCGATGCCCGGAATCAGGAAAATCTGCCACAGCGAGAAATATTCCGGCAGCCGCAGCAAATAATAGTACCATTCGCCGTCGTGGTGGGCGAAGCCCCCGCTGCCGAAAAAGCGGCCGAAGTTGTTTTCCCAGAAGACCGCGTACACCGCCTCGGCGCCGTGTCCGGCGTAGAGCTCCAGCCCCCACCACGCCGGAATCGACGCCGCCAGCAGACCGCCGGCGAAACAGCAGC
>JAVBSD010000477.1:0-4557 GCA_031547325.1 Victivallaceae bacterium
CCTGCTGGCGCTGGGCCTCCTGGTATTGAGCGGCTTTCTGCATCCGTGTTTTCACAATGGATTTTGTCACGGAGAACACCCGTCGCTAATAGGAACGCGCGCGGGAGAAGGCGCCGCCTCACATTGGCAGACGGAGCGGAACGGGACGTCCGTCGAAAACGACACGCCATGTCCGGTCTGCGCCGGCTTTCACCATGTTTCCGCCGCCGCCCCAACCTGGCTCGCCGCGGCCGAATACTCCCCCGCCCCCGCCGCAACCGATTCCGGGCGCGTCCTGCCCTCCTACCGGGGCAGTCTGCTGCTGCGCGGACCGCCGGCCTGACACATTTTCCGCCGTCATTCCGTCAAAAAAAGTTGCCATCCAGGCAAAACGGTGCTATTGTAGTAGTTGCGGCTGTTTCGGCCGCAGGCGGAAAGTTTCTCGATGCATTTGATTGCAATGGACTCATAACAAAAGGTTTATCATGGCAAAAACTAAACCCGCGGCCATCGTCACATCGCCCGGGAGTGCATCGCTGATGAAGCGGCTGTCGATCGGCAGCGGCATTTTCAGCATCGTCATGGCGCTCCTGGTGCTGGCGCTGGGCGTATTCAATCCCGGGTTCGCCGGCTCCGACACCTTCACGCTGGCGCTGATTCCGCTGATGATGGCGGTCCTGTTCAGCCTCGGCAACTTCATTTACAGCATGCTGGCCGCCTCGGCCGCCGACGAGTCGGAGGAAAAGGCGCTGCTGGCCAAACGCAAGGAAAGCCACGCGCTCAACGTCGAGGAGGACGTGCGCTTCACCGCCGAACGCTCGTTCCGCAACTACTCGCGCTTCGCGCCCTACGTGTTGAGCGTGCTCGGAGCGCTGATCCTGCTGGTTTCGGCGTGGATCTTCTGGCGCTACTGGGGCTTCCGCGACGTCAAGCCGCTGCCGGAAAGCTCGCTGCGCTCGGCTTTCATCTCGGCGCTGATGATGTGCTTCTGCGCCCTGCCCGGCGCGTTCCTGATCGGCCAGGCGCGCTCGAACGGCTGCCGCTGGCTGCGCAGCATCGGCAGCTGGCAGATCATGGCCTTCGTCACCTTCCTGCTGGCGGCGGCCGGCTCGGTGCTCAATTACTTCGAGTTCCCCGGCGCCGACGACCGTTTCGCCGGCATCCTGCTGGTCGCCTACCTGGTGCTCGCGGCCGAATTCGTCCTCAACTTCATCATCGAGTTCTACCGTCCGCGCACCATCGTCGAGGAGCGGCCGCTCTTCGAAAGCCGCTTCCTGGCGCTCTTCACCGAGCCCGGCGGAGTGATGCGCAACATCGCCGACATGCTCGACTACCAGTTCGGATTCAAGGTCTCCGGCACCTGGATTTACGCCTTCATCGAACGGGCGCTCTACCCGTTGCTGATCTTCTGGGTGGTCATCCTGTGGGCGGCCACCTCGGTGTACGAGGTCGGACCGAACCAGGTCGGCTTCAAGGTCAGCTTCGGCAAAGTCGACCGGGAGCTGCTCGAACCCGGCATCTACTTCAGCTGGCCGTGGCCTTTCGGCGAAATGCGCCGCTTCAGCACCACCGAGATCCAGACCGTGACCGTCGGCGGCCACGGCCATGAACACGAGGAGGCGGAGGAGGAAGAAGCCCCCGACGACGGACACGGCCACGCCAAGGCGCCGAAGCGCGACCGCAACGCCGTGGTCCGGGTGGTGACCTGGACCAACGACCATTCCGGCGGCGACGAGGAGGAATACTTCCTGCTTTCCGCGCGCTCCTCCGGCGGCAGCGACCGGGCGATGCAGATCGCGCTGGCCGCGCTCGACGTCCCGATCGAATACCGAATCCGCCGCGACGGCGTCTTCAAATTCGCCTGCGACAACGCCGACACGCCGGAAATCATCGAGGGGCTGGCCCAGGCGGAGGTGGTCAAATACCTGGCCGGCATCACTTTCGAAGACCTGCTGACCACCCGCCGCCAGGAAACCGGAGCCATTCTGCGCGAACGCATCCAGGCTCAGGTCGACCATCATGACCTCGGCGTCGACATCGTTCACGTCGACCTGCTCGGCATCCATCCGCCGGGGCAGCAGGTGGCGCCGAAATTCGAGGAAGTTTACGCGGCGCGCGAAAAAGCCCGCACCATGGTCTATCGCGCCAACAGCTACCAGGCCCAGCGCGTCCCGCAGGCCCAGGCCGAAGCCTGGCAGATCGTCACCTCGGCCAATTCCTACAAGGATCAGGCGATCCGGGGCGCCGAAGCCGAGAGCCGGCGCTTCGAAGCCCAGCTCACCGCCTACCTGGCCATGCCCGAGATGTTCAAACTGCGCAGCTACCTCGACTTCCTGCAGTACGAATGCGCCCACATCCGCAAATTCATCGTCCCGTCCTCGCTCGAACGCGAAGTGCTGGACATGAACTTCGAGGTCAATCCGTCGCTGCGGCTGCTGGATTCCAACGTCAGCGACATCACCCGCGAATATTGAACCAGTCAAATAGACAATATGGAGAAGGCAAATCATGGCAGAGAATAAAATAACCCGGCACTGGCCGACGGCGCTCCTGGGGACCCTGGTGGCGGCGGTGCTCCTGGTGGCGGTGTTTTCCTACCAGGTCGACGAAACCCAACTGGCGGTGGTGACCACCTTCGGACAGATCGAGGACCAGGAGCCGGCGCCGGGGCTGCATTTCCGCTGGCCCTACCCGATCCAGCAGGTGCACACCTTCGACAAGCGCGACCAGATTTTCAAGGGACAGGACGGTATGATCGAAGAGACGTCGCTGGCCAGCTTCGACAACCTGATCGTCGGTATCTTCGTCATCTACCGCATCGACGACGCGCGGAAGTTCTTCGAGAACTACAAGGCCATCCCGGAGGCGGAAAACGCCCTCAACACCTGGATGCGCGCGGCCAAGAAAAATGTCTTCAGCCGCTACAACACCAACGCGATCTTCAACACCAACCCCGACCAGATCAAGCTCGACGCCATCTGCGCCGGCATCCGCGATGAAATCGCCCGCCTCGCCGAACCCAAGGGCATGGACATCCGCATGGTCGGAGTCAATACCCTCAACATCCCCTCCGGCGTGACCAACAAGGTCTACGAACGCATGGCCGCCGAACGCGAAACCGAAGCGCGCCGCTTCGAGGCCGAAGGCGAAAGCCAGGCCCGCCAGATCCGCGCCAACGCCGACGCCGAACGCGAAAAACTGCTCTCCGAAGCCCACGCCAAGGCCAGGGAAATCCAGGCCGAGGGCGACGCCGCCGCCGCCGAATACTACAGCGTCTTCGCCAAGAACCCCGAACTGGCGGCTTTTCTGCGCAACCTCGAAGCGCTGAAGGGCATCATCAACACCAAAGCCACGCTGATCCTCGACGACCGGATCTGGCCGTTCCGGCTGCTTCAGCCGGAGGCGCTCAACCAGGCCATGCCGAAGGCGCAATGAACCGGGACGGGAACCTGCGACCATGAATGAATTTCATCATAAAACAACGGGACCGGGGGGGCGCTACTCCGCCGGAATCGCCGCATTCTACAAATCGCTGCGCCTTTTCTTCGGCGCGCTGGTGCTGGTCATCCTCGGGATGCTGGTCTACTTCATCGCCTTCGACAGCGCCTTTCAGGTGCAGCCGCAGGAATCGGTGATCGTCAAGCGCTTCGGCCGGATGATCGGGGTCTTCGAAACCGGCTGGAACTGGTTCCTGCCCTATCCGGTGACCGGCTACGTCAAAATTCCGATTTCGGAACGGACCGTCACCGTCAGCTTCCGCAACCGTTTCGCCGACAACTCGGGGGCGCCGCCCGCGGGAATGCCGCCGGCGGCGATGGCGCAGCCGCTCGAACCCGGCACCGACTTTTATCTGCTCACCGCCGATGAAAACATCGTCCACACCTCGTGGAGCCTGACCTACCGGGTGATCGATCCGCAGCGCTACTACTCCACGCTGGCCATGCCGGCCGACCCGACGGCGCCGGACACCGTCGCCTACGACAACCGCGGCCGCCTCAGCGGCACGCGCGGCCCCGTGACCATGCTGGAGAGCCTGCTGACCAACGCGGTGATCCAGGTGACCGCCGGCACCGACGTCAACCAGGTCATCACGGGCCAGCCCGAATATGTCGACCGGGTACAGAATCTGCTGACCGAAACCCTGCAGGGACTCGACGCCGGCATCACCATCACCGGGCTGAACCTCCAGGAATCCAATGTGCCGTGGGCGGTGCGCCCGGCCTTCGACGCGGCCCAGGCCGCCGGCACCGCGATGGAGACCCGGATGCGCGAGGCGCAGCAGTACCTCGCCGACCGCCGCAGCGCCGGCCTCGCCGACCGCCGCGAAATCATCAACCGCGCCGAGCTCTACAAGGACCAGGTGGTGCGGATCATCGCCGCCGAAGCCGAATATTTCGAAAAGATCCTCGCCGCCTACGAAGCCAATCCGCAGGCGACCCTGATCCCGCTCTATTACGACGCGCTGGGCGCGGCGCTGGCCCAGGCCAAAGAGGCCTACTTCGCCGGCGGCGCCGAGGCCAAAGAGCTGCGGCTGAAATTGAATCCCGAGCTTGACACCCCCGGCAACGGGCAGAATTC
>JAVBSD010000331.1:0-2542 GCA_031547325.1 Victivallaceae bacterium
CATGTTCAACCTTCACTTCGACCTGGAGAGCCGGCCGGAATTCCACCACGCCTACCCCTGCCCCGACGACGCCTGCCGGGGCAAGCTCGCCGTTCCGCCGGAGTGGCCGGCGCACCGCCAACTGGCCCATCCGGGACATTACGAAGAGTTGTTCCAGCGCCTCCTGGCCGCCGCCGGCGCCGCCGGACCGGCCGCCGAACTGGAACGCCGGGCGCTGCTCCTGGAAATTCTGGCGCTGCTCTACGCCGACGCCCACGCCGCGCCCCGGTCCGGCTCCGGCGGCCTTCACGCCCTGCGCCGGGCGCTGGAACGGATCCGGCGCGAACCTGCCCGCCACGCCACGCTGGACGATCTGGCCAAATCCGTCGGCGTCAGCCGTTCGCTGCTGGCGGCGCTGTGCCGCCGCGAAACCGGCCTATCCGTCCAGCAGCACATCCGGCGCGAACGCATCAACAAAGCGCGTTACCTGCTGATATTCAGCGAACTGCCGCTCAAGGAAATCGCCGAAGCCTGCGGATTTTCCGACGTCCACCACTTCAGCCGCATCTTCAAAGAGCTGACCGGCGCCACGCCCGGCGCTTTCCGCAACCGTCACACCGAATTGGACGAACAGACAAAAAATTAGCCGTCCGGCATCTTCCATTTTCAGTCGTTCCGGGGTATAATAATGGCGTAACCGAAAGGACGATGATGCAAAACCTCCGTCTGCAACGACTGCTCGATGACGTCAAAGCCCGCCGCGGCTCCTTCTATTCCGACCACAACATCCTTTCCCGCGACCTGGCGTGGCACCGCGCCGCCGGGGTCCCGGAGCGTTCGCTGTCGCAGCTCCGCGCCAACACCGTGCTCGAATTGGCCCGGTTCACCCCGTGCCGGGTTTCCGGCGAATGGACGCTGGCCGGCGAACATCTGCTCGAACAGCGCGCCCAATGGTGGGGCCCGGTCTGGGGTTCGCTCAACGGCAACTTCAGCGACGACGAACGCCGGGCCGCGCTGAAGCTCCTGGCGCCGGAGGTTTCTCTCGAACAAGTGAAATCCGCCCTCCCGCAGGTCAATTCCTGCGTCACCGCCGGCGAAGCCACCCCCGGCGGCAGCGCCGGCCGCTGCGGCTGGTGCGACAACGACAGCGACGGCGTCTACATGTCCGTCGGCTGGGTCGAAAACCATTCGGTGCGCGACTACGCCAAGCTGCTGCGCCTCGGCTACGGCGGCCTCAAAGCCGAAATCGCCGCCGAGCTCAAGCGCTATCCCCTGCATTCGGTCGATTACGCCCGGCGGGAAAATTTCCTGCGCGCCGCCATGGCGATCTGCGACGCCGGCATCGCCCTCGGGCGGCGTTACGCCCTGGCGGCCTCCGAGGCGGCCCGCGGCACTTCCGATCCGGCCGCCAAAGCCCGCCTCGAAGCGATGGCCGCAGCCTGCCGCCGGGTGCCGGAGCACGGCGCGACCACCCTGGCTGAAGCGGTCCAGGCGCTGTGGTTCGGCCACATCATCACCTGCGCCGAGGACGGCATCAACGCCAATTCGCTGGGCCGCCTCGACCAAATTTTTCAACCCTACTACCAGTCCGACCTGGCGGCGGGGCGGATCACCCGGGAGCAGGCGGTCGAAGTGCAAACCGAGCTGGCGGTCAAGCTCTATCTGGAATACGACGTCCAGGCCATCGTCCTGGGCGGCGTCGACGCCGAAGGCCTCTGCGCCGTCTGCGACATGAGTTACATCCTCCTCGACGCGACCCGGGAATTCGGCGAAATCCGCGATTTGTCGGTGCGCATCGATTCGCGGACGCCGGAGGCGTTCCTGGAGGCCTGCGCCGAACTGGTGGTCAAGGGCGGCGGCATCCCCTTTTTCTTCAACGACGAATGCTTCATCCCGGCGCTGGCCGAACGCGGCATCGCCCTGGAAGATGCCCGCAACTACGCCCCCATCGGCTGTATCGAGCTGACCGTCCCCGGCCGGGCCAACCCGCACGCTGTTTCAGGTTGGTTCAACCTGCTGAAGGTGCTGGAGCTGACCCTCCACAACGGGCGCAACCCGGTCACCGGACAGCAATTGGGGCCGGAAACCGGCGAGCTGGCGGAATTCGCGAATTACGCCGAACTGGAGGCGGCCTTCGCCCGGCAGGTCGAATTTTTCGCTTCCCGGATGATTTACTTCTGCCGCCGCGGCGAAATCATGCAGCGCGCGGGAGGCGCCCTGCCCGGCTGGTCGCTGCTGACCGACGGCTGCATCGAACGCGGCCGCGACATCACCGATTCGGGCGCGATCTACAATTACCACGAAATCTGCTGCATGGGCGTCCCGGACACCGCCGACGCGCTGGCGGCGCTGAAGCTGCTGCTCTTCGAAGAACGCGCCCTGACGCCGGCGGAGCTGCTGGCGGCGCTGGCCGACAACTTCGCCGGCCACGGCAACATCCGCAGCATGCTCCTCAAGCGCGCCCCCAAATACGGCAACGGCGACGCCGCGGTCGACGCGATCGCCGCCAAGCTGTGCCGCGACTTCATCGCGCTGATGGACGCCTGGAGCGAACCCGGGAACC
>JAVBSD010000411.1:0-4395 GCA_031547325.1 Victivallaceae bacterium
CTCGGCCAGGCCGGCGAGGAACGAATCGAGTTTTTCCAGCTGGGCGCCCAGGATCGCGCCCTGGATTTCGGAGACGCGGAAGTTGAAGCCGGGGAAGAAGGGTTCGGCGATCTCGCCGGCGTGGTCGCGGGTGTAGCAGCCGGCGTCGTGCAGCATCAGGACGCGTTCGTAATACCGGTCGCTGTTGGTGACCGCCATGCCGCCTTCGCCGCAGGTCAGGTTTTTGAACATGTTGAAGCTGTAAGCGCCCATGTCGCCGATGGCGCCGACGCAGCGCCCGCGGTAACGCACGCCCAGCGCCTGGCAGGCGTCTTCGAGGACCACCAGGTTGTGGCGTTTGGCGACGGCCATGATCGCGTCCATGTCGCAGGCGGTGTTGTTCATGTGGACCGGGAGGATGGCTTTGGTGTAGGGCGTGATCCGGCGTTCGATGTCCGCGGGGTCGATGGCCAGGGTCTCGTCGATTTCCGCCAGCACCGGGATCGCTCCGGCCAGCAGCGGCGCCATGGCCGAAGCCACCCAGGTGAAGGCCGGCACGATGACCTCGTCGCCGGGGCCGATGTTCATCGCCGCCAGCGCGCAGTACAGCGCGTTGGTGCCGCTGTTCACGGTCAGCGCGTGTTTGACGCCGAGGCGTTCGCAGGCGTTTTTCTCGAAGGTCTCGGTGAAACCGTGTTCGCCGCCGCGGTAGCGCATCAGCTGGCGGCTGTCCAGGACCGCCTTGAGCATTTCGAGTTCCCTGGTTCCGATGTCGTGCATCCTCTAATCTCCCTGTTGCGTGGTTAACAATCCGGTATAATGTTCGACCAGCAGGTCGTCGGTATGATCGGCGAGGATATGCGCGGCCGCGTACATGGCGGCCTCGATTTCGTAGCCGCCGCGGTGGCGCGCCTCGCGGGTGACCAGGTAGCCGAGGTTGGCGTTGGCGATGCTGCAAACCAGGGTGTGGCGGTACGGGCTCCGCCGTCGCAGGCGCAGCGAAATATCGGCGAAAACCTCGCCCGGCAGCATCAGTAACGCCAGCGGCCCGAGAATCACCGCCGTGGCGACGGCCGCCGCCGTGTCGCGCGGCGGCCGCCGGTACGCCTCCAGCACCATTTCCCCGTAGGCGACGCGCGCGGGGTCGCCCCCGGCGTCGACCAGCTTTCGCGCCTCCTCCGGCGGCGGCAGCGGCCGGCAGGGCAGCTCGATGGCGCGATGGCGCACTTCCAGCGGCAGGTCGCGGTATTCGCGGATGCTCAGCAGCGCTTCGACGGCGTCGGAGGCGGCGCGGTAGCCGACCTCGCGCACCGCGTCGGGGCCGTCGCCGGTCCCGGCGGAGAGCCCGCGGGCGCCGGCGCGGCAATTGACGCGGGGGCCGACGTCGCCCAGGGCGCCGTTCAGAAACAGCACCGGGGCGTGAAACTGCGATTCGACGCGGTCCTTCATGACGCCCGGCCAGTCGCGCGACACCAGGCCGTTGACGCCCATGGCGGTGGCGTGGGCGCCGTAGTGAATGATGACGCCCGCGGTTTGGTCGCCGTGGCGGAATTCGACCGCCGTCATGGCGTCGTCGAGCGCACCGTGGGGATCGGCCTCGAAGCGGGTGTCGTGGAAGGCGGAGACCGCGCGCCGGTTGACGCCGGCGCGCGACACGGTTTCGGCGACGCCCGCCCGGGCTTCGCGGCATCCGGCGGCGGCCCGCTCCGCCGCCTCGGCGATCCGGGGAATCGCCGAATCGATGTACTCCAGCGCCATGACGCCGAAGCAGCGGAAATCCAGGGTGTTGGGCGCCGAATGGGTGTGGCTCGCCGTCACCTGGACCGCCTCGGGCGCGATTCCGGTGCGCCGGGAAACCTCGGCGCGGATCCGGCCGGTGACGGCAGCGTCGACGCTCAGCCAGTCGAGGCCGATCAGCAGGACCTCGGTCCTCCCGTCGGAAAGCAGCGCCGCGGTGGCGTGCAGCGGATCGAACACCTCTTCGGAAACCCGCCCCGGAACGGCGTAGCCCCCCAGGGCGACTCCGGGACCGGGGGTGATGTCGCTGCGTCCGAAACCGGCTTTCAACATGAATAAGAGATCCTGATGAGGGGTTATGGGTGATTGCTATATATAATTATAGAGCAATTAAAACAAAAAATCAAGTATTTTCCTCTAAAACCATTGACTTTTTTTTGAAATGCTCTATAATTATACATAGCACAATAAAAAATCCGGATAAGCCGATGTCTCAGGCTACAGAAAAAGTATTTCTTTACGAAAAGGTCATCAACCGTTTGATGGAGTACATCAACGCCAACCGTCTCGGAGTCGGCGACGCCATTCCGCCGGAGCGGGAGCTGGCGCAGATGTTTTCCTGCAATTATCATACGGTGCGCAAGGCGGTGCAGGTGATGATCGAGCGGTCGCTGCTGGAGCGCAAGCAGGGCCGGGGAACTTTCATCCGGGCCGCGGTGGACAATGTCACCACCCGGGCGGTGCGGCGGGTCTCGTTCAGCCAGACCAATCTGCTGGGGGTGATCGTGCCGACCCGGAGCACCCGTTTCGCTTCCCGGTTCATGCTGGAATTCTTCCGGGTGGCCAGCCGCGAAGGCTACGAGCTGGTGGTGACGCCGGTGGCGGATTTCGACGCGGCCAGCCTGCTGATTCCCGACCGCCTGCAGAGCCAGGGGTGCCGGGCGGTGATCATCCTTCACAACGCCGACGGGGTCGACTCCGGGTATCTCGGGGAATTCGTCCGCATGTGCGAGGTGCCGGTGGTGCTGTCGCAGCGGATCGCGGGTTTCGAGGAGCTGGGGTACGACAGCGCCGACAACTTCGGGCTCTCCGCGTGCGAAGAGGCGGTTTTCGCCTGCAATTATTTCAACAGTCAGGATTTCCGGGACATTTCGATGCTGGTTCCCGCCGGCAGTGAGCGTCCGGGCGCGGGCAACATCAAGGCGTCGGTCTATTACGACAAGATGCTTTCCTTCGGTTTGGCGCCGCGGATCATCGGGGTCGCGCCGGATTTTTCGCAACTCGACCGCGTGGTCGCCGATCTGGCGCGGCTGCCCGAGCGCAAGGCGGTGATCTGCCAGGACGACAACTACGCCATGCATTTCATGATGGCGGTGCTGGCGGCCGGATACCGGATTCCCCGGGATTTCGCCGTACTCGGATGCAACGGCGACGAGGATATGGCCACGCTGCCGATTCCGCTGTCGACGATCCGCTTCCCCTACGAATATCTGGTCCACTCGATCATCGACAAGGCGCGCCGCCTGATGGGGGACGAACTCCCGCTGCGCGAAGTGCCGATGGTGGAACCGGTCGTCCGGTCCAGCTGCGGCGGACGGGCTTATTTCAAGTCGGAACTGGATTCGGTGCTGCGCAGCCTGGTCGGCAGCGTGCGTTTCGAATCCAAGAACTATGCCAGAAAACGTTGAGAATCGACAACCGAAAACAAGGAGACGGACGGAAATGAAGAAAGCATTTACACTGATTGAACTCCTGGTCGTGATCGCCATCATCGCAATCCTCGCCAGCATGCTGCTGCCGGCCCTGTCCAAGGCGCGGGCGGCGGCCCAGAAGGCCAAATGCATCAGCAACGCCAAGCAGCTCGGCCTCGGCATCGCGATGTACGCCACCGACAACAATGAGACCATTCCCAGCCGGGTGGACTGGGGCACCGGCTACACCTGGGCCGACCTGACCGGGCCGTACATCCTGGGGCCGGACCAGAACACCTCCATCGTCTGGTACACCAGTTCCGTCTTCCGCTGCCCGACCATCTCCGGGCCCTCCGGCAGCGCCTACGCCTGGCTGATCGGCTTCGGCATCAACGGCAACGCCGCCGACCAGAGTCCGGGATCGATCAAGAATCCGAGCAAGTTTTTCCTGCTGGTGGAATCGCCGTGGGCTGAATTCACCAACGGCGACACCACCAAGGTCTGGGGCGGCGACGTCAACGCCAACACCTATCGGGTCGCCCTGAACCACGACACCAGCTCCACCACGCTGCTTTCCGACGGCCACGTCGAATGCATGCGCTCCTGGACCAAGACCGCCGGTCAGCACTTCCCGGTCGACTGGCCGCAGGACGGCTTCGCCGCCTGGTACCTCTCCGACAACTGTTACGCCACCGGCCCGCTGTTCTGAGGAATTGGACGAATGCGCGTTCCGCCGATATTGACGGTCCTGTTGGGCCTGTGCTGCTGCGCCGCGGCCCGGGAGACGGTCGAATGCCGTTTCGCCGGGGCCGCCGAAGCGGGCGCCGGGGCGCGGCCGGTGGCCCGGCTGGTCCGCCAGGAGGCGGTTGACGGCGGCTACGGCGACGACTTCGCCGCGGAATTCCGCTGCGCCTGGGACGGCGCGAAGCTGTTCCTGGAAGCGACGGTCGCCGACGGCCGGCTGATTCCCGCCGACCGGGCGATGTCG
>JAVBSD010000301.1:0-5828 GCA_031547325.1 Victivallaceae bacterium
AACGAAGCATTGGTCGGAGAAGCGGTCCGCTCCTCCGGCGTCGATCGGGACCGGCTCTTCGTCACCAGCAAGCTGGCGATTTACGATCGCGGCTACGACGCCACGCTCCGGGCTTTCGACCGGACGATGCGGACGCTCGGACTGGATTACCTGGACCTGTACCTGATCCACTGGCCCGACCACGCGCAACCGGTCAATAATCTCCAGGGCTGGCGGGCCATCGAAAAATTCTACCGCGAAAAACGGGTCCGGGCGATCGGGGTCAGCAACTTCATGCCGCACCACCTGCGTCCGCTGCTCGAGGAATGCGAGGTTGCGCCGATGGTCAACCAGATCGAGTTCCACCCGGGACACATGCAGCGCGAATGCGTGGAATTCTGCCGCGAACACGACATCCTGATCGAAGCTTGGAGTCCACTCGGCTCCGGGCGGTTGCTCGCCGATCCCGAACTGGGGAAACTGGCCGCCGGGTACGGAAAATCGACGGCCCAACTGTGTCTGCGCTGGTGTTTGCAGCACGGAACCCTGCCGCTGGCCAAGTCGGTGACGCCGGAACGCATCAAAACCAACGCCGACATTTTCGATTTTATTATTTCCGGGACCGACATGCGCGCCATCGACGCGCTGCCGGACCGATGGTGGTCGGGCAGCGATCCGGACAAGATGTCCCTGGAATGGCCTACTGCGCCGCCTTGCGGTAGATGACCTGGCCCGAACTCAGGAGGACGCAGATCAGGTTGTCGGGATGGCGGCCGGGGATTTCGCAGGCGAGCTCCACCACCTGGCCCGCGTCGGTCGCGCCGAGCCAACGGAAGCGTTCGGCGCCCTCGACTTCGGGCATCGCCGGGGGCAGGGCGTTGGCGTGGGCTTTGGCGTAAGCGCGCGTGGCCTCGAGAACCTGGCCCAGGATGCGGTGGCACTCGGAGGGGTCGAAGTAGTCGGGAGTGGGGGTGCGGTTTTTCCACCACATCGCCGCCAGCACCAGCAGCCCGGCGCCGCCGAGCATGACCACCCGCCGAATCCAATAACGTTTCATTTACAGAAGCTCCACGGAAGGGTTCAGAGTTTGGTAACGCGGAAATTCCCGGCGCAGCATTTCGATGTCGCCGGGAGCCATCCGCCACCGGGTTGCCGCCAGATTGGCGGCCAGGTGGCCGGGGGCGCGGGTCGCCGCCAGCGCGGTCACACCCTCCTGGCTCAGCAGCCAGTTGAGTGCCGCCTCCGCCGGCGTCACCCGGTGGCGCGCCGCCGTTTCCACAAGGGGAGGGGCCTGGAGGTCCAGGTACATCAGCGGGCGGTAGGCGGTCAGCAGAATCCCGGCGCCGCGGCAATATTCGAGCAGCCCGGAGGTTTCGGGGCCGCGCACCGCCAGGTTGTAGTGTATCTGGTTGACCGCGATCGGCGCCTCGGAGAGCGCTTGCGCCCGCCGGAGCCGCGGCAACGCGAAGTTGCTGACGCCGATGTGGCGGACCACTCCTTCGGCGGCCAGGCGGTTCAACGCCCGGAGCACTTCTCCGAGGTCGAATTCGGCGTCGGCGCGGTGGATCAGATACAAATCGAGATAATCGGTGCCGAGGCGTTCGAGCGAGCCATGGCAGGCGTGGAGCACGCCGTCATAGGTGAGATTGCTCTTCCACACCTTGCTGGTCAGAAAAAATTCCCGGCGCGGCACGCCGGAGGCGGCGACGGCCTGCCCGAGCAGTTCTTCCGAGTGGCCGGCCGCGTAATATTCGGCGGTGTCGAAGTGGCGGAAGCCGGCTTCGACGGCCCGGACCATCGCCGCCAGATCGGCCGCGTCGGCCGAAGGGTCCGGCTCGACCGCGCCGCCGAAGCGCCAGCAGCCGAAGCCGAGCTCCGGCACCGGCGTTCCGTCGGCGAAGTATTTGACCGGAACGGTCATGACTCGTCCGGCTCCCGGGTCGGACGCCGCCATTGGCTGACCACCAGGAGACCCATTACGGCGAAGCTGACCGGTACCATGAACACGGCAGTGTTGAGGCTCCACAGGTCGCCGAGGGCGCCCATCAGCCAGGCGGCGAAGCCGCATCCCGGCACCCCGGCGCAGGAGAGCAGGATGAAGATCATCGTCATGTCGAGGCCCGGCATGCGGTGGGTGCAATAGCTCTGGATGCTCGGCCAGAAAGGCGCGGTCGCCAGCCCGGTCAGTATGACCAGCGCATAGAGGAGCACCAGCGCCAGGCTGCGGTCGTTCAGGTACAGCAGGAAGGGAATGCAGGCGGAAAGCAGCGTCGCGGCAAGCGCGCAGTACACGATCAGATGTTTGAGGTGCCGCGGCCGGATCAGGTACCCCGAGCCGATGCGGCCGATGAACATCGCCGCCGCGAAGCTGGCCAGCGCCGTGGTGGCCAGCAGATCGTTGGTCCGATAATCGAGCTTGAGATAGCTCGGCAGCCAGAAGGTCAGGCAGAATTCCCCCGCGCCCGCCAGGAACATCGCGGCGAAGAAGATCCAGAAGACCGGCGTCTTCATGATTTCGACCGCCTGGCCGAAGACCACCTTGAAATGCTGTCTTTCGTTGTGCCCGGGTCGGCCGCCGGGGCGGCGGTCGGGCATCAACATAATCATAGCCCGCACCACGGCGGCGGCACCGGCTCCGGCGACGATCCAGCGCCAACTGACGCCGCATTGGAGCAGGATGCCGCTGCCGAGCCCCATGACCAGCACGCCGACCGACCAGAAGGAGTGCGCGAAATTGACATACCGCGACGGTTCTTTGGCATGTTGATCCTGGACGAAGGGCGTCGCCAGCCCCTCGATCACGCCTTCGCCGAGCCCGGCCAGGGCCACGCCGGCGAAGACCACCCAATACCAGGGCGCGCTGGAGACGATCAGGATTCCGGCGCCCATCATCAACAGCGAAACCCCCATCGAGGCGTACTTGCCCCAGCGGCCGGCGGCGAAGCCGCAGTAGAGCATCGCCACCACCATCAGGGTGCTGCGGCCGACCTGCAGCGCGCCGCCCAGGCCCTTGTTGCCCTCCTCCAGCGCGAAGCCGAGGTCGGCGGCCAGGTGCGGCAGCACGATCGGCACCACGGTGGAACAACAGGCGTAAACGGCGAAACTCAGCCACGCGGCATAGTCGTAACGCCCGAAAATCATCCTTCTCGACATCTGATGCAACTCCAAAAAAGAGCCGCCCGAAACCGTATGCTACAGTTGCGGGCGGCCGTTCGATCCGAGTGGCGGCTCCGGTTACTTGCCGGAGACCACGCCGTGATCCTTGAAGACACGGGTCGGAGAGAATTCCCCGAGCTTGTGTCCGACCATATTTTCCGTAACGAACACCGAGACGAAGCTCTTGCCGTTGTGCACTTCGAAGGTGTGACCGACGAAATCCGGAATGATCATCGAGCGGCGCGACCAGGTTTTGATCGGGCGCTTGATCCCTTTGTTCATCTTTTCGACCTTTTCGATCAGATAGGCGTCGACGAACGGACCTTTTTTGATTGACCGGGCCATTACTTCTTCCTCCGTTCAACGATGAACTTTTTCGAGTTCTTCTTCGGATTGCGGGTGCGCTTTCCTTTGGCCAGCTGGCCCCACGGCGAAACCGGATGGCCGCCGCCGGAGGTGCGGCCTTCACCGCCACCCATCGGATGGTCGACCGGGTTCATCACCACGCCGCGGACGTGCGGGCGCTTGCCGAAGTAACGCTTCTTGCCGGCCTTGCCGAGCTTGATGTTCATGTGATCGAGGTTGCCGACCTGACCGATGGTCGCGCGGCAGTCGCCATGAATCTTGCGGACTTCGCCCGAGGGCAGCTTGATCTGCACGTAGGTTTCTTCCTTGCCGCGCAGGGTGGCCGACTGGCCGGCGGAACGCGCCAGCTTGGCGCCGCGACCCGGCTCCAGCTCGATGGCGTGAATTTCGATGCCGACCGGAATGTCCTTGAGCTTCATCGAGTTGCCGGGACGGGGTTCGGCTTTGGCGCCGTTCATGACCACGTCGCCGGGCTTCATGCCGTTGGCCGCGATGATGTAGCGCTTTTCGCCGTCCTCGTAGCACAGGAGCGCGATGTAGCTGGAGCGGTTGGGATCGTACTCGATCTCGACGACCTTGGCCGGAATTCCGTCCTTGTCGCGCTTGAAGTCGATCATCCGGTAACGGCGCTTGTTGCCGCCTCCCCGGAAGCGGGTGGTGGTCCGCCCGTTATTGTTGCGGCCGCCGCTGGAGCTCAACCCGGAGGTCAGGCTCTTTTCGGGCGACTTGGCGGTGATTTCCCGGAAATCGGAAACCGTCATCTGGCGGCGGCTCTCCGAAGTCGGATTAAAACTTTTCAGTCCCATAATTTACCTCGTTTCGCCTTAGATGAACTCGATGGTGCCTTCGGCGAGGGTGACCACCGCCTTCTTCCAGTCGGAGCGGCGTCCCACTTTCATGGAACGTCCGGCCCGCTTGGGCTTGCCGGCATAATTCATGACGTTGACCGATTTGACCTTGACCCCGGAGAAGAGCTTCTCCACGGCGCGGCCGATTTCGATTTTACCCGCCCGCGGACTCACCTTGAAGACATATTTGCCGGCAGCCGCCAGGTCATTGTTCTTTTCGGTGATCATGGGAGCGATAATCACATCGTATTCGCTTTTCATCAATCATCCCTCCTTAGACCAGCCGCTCGATGAAAGCGTCCAGCGCGTCTTTGGTGAAGACCAGCTTGTTGAAGCGCAACAGCTCATAGACGTTGACGCTCGCGGCCCGGCGCAATACCGCGCTGGCCAGGTTGCCGGTGGCGCAGACCACCGCTTCCTCGTACTCGGGCACCGCGATCAGCACGGTCTTGTCGAGCTTGAGCGCTTCGAGCATCTTCTGGGCGTTCTTGGTCTTGTGATCCGGGAAGTTCAACGCGTCGACCACCACCAGCGAGCCTTCGACCACGCGCTCGGAGAACGCGCGCTTCAGCGCCAGCTTGGCGACCTTCTTGTTGATCTTCTTGGTGTAGTTGCGCTCGGAAGTCGGTCCGAAAATGGTGCCGCCGCCGACCCAGACCGGGCTGCGGTTGCTGCCGGCGCGGGCGCGGCCGAGGCCCTTCTGGCGGAACGGCTTGGCGCCGCCGCCGCGAACTTCGCCGCGGGTTTTGGTGTGCGCGGTGTTGGCGCGGATCTCGGCCAGGAAGGCCACCACGACGTCGTGGACCGCCTGTTCGCCCTTGTCGAGTTCGATCGCGGTTTCGGGGATGGTATAGTCGCCGACGCGTTCGCCCTGGCAGTTGAAAATATCCAAAGTATTAGCCATGATTGAATTACCCCTTACTTACTCTGCTTCTTTACCGCGGAGCGCAGTACGAGGATGCCGCCGTTCGCGCCCGGGACCGCACCGCGGACCAGGAGAACGTTATCATCACTCATAACCCGGACGATCTGGAGATTCTGCATGGTGCAGCGGGCATTGCCCATGTGTCCGGGCATCTTCTTGCCCTTGATGACGTTGCCCGGCCACTCGCGGCAGCCGATCGAACCGGTGCGGCGGGTCCAGGCGCCGCCGTGGCTGGCGCGGCCGCCCCCGAAATTGTAACGCTTGACCACGCCCTGGAAGCCGCGGCCCTTGGTGGTGCCGGTGACGTCGAGGAATTCGCCGGCGGCGAAGGTGTCGGCCTTGAGCACGGTACCGAGCTCAACCGATTCGTCCTTGCCGAGACGGATTTCCCGGAGGTGGGCCGGGGCGGTCTTGGTGTAGTTGGCTTTGGCGGCATGCCCGAGCAGGGGCTTGCCGGCATTCTTGGCCTTGCGCTCGCCGAAGCCGAGCTGCAACGCGCTGTAGCCGTCACGCGACTGGGTCTTGACGTCGACCACGACGCAGGGCCCGGCCTC
>JAVBSD010000280.1:0-7972 GCA_031547325.1 Victivallaceae bacterium
CGGCGTCAGCGCCACGACGACCTCCGGTGTGGCGGCGAGCAGGTTTCCGACCGCGTCGCGGAAGACCGCCGCCAGCCGATATTCGCCGTCCGCTTGACTCGAAAGGTCCACCATGGTGTATTCCGCCCCCAGCCCTCCCCAGGAGATCGGCACTTCGCACACCGGATTCCCCGCCGCGTCACGCACCACGGCGAAGGCCGCCGCGTCCGGAACGGGAAGCGTTTCGGCGGAGGGCAGCACCCGCACCATCCGGCGGCTGTTGATCAGCGCGGTATGGAGCTTGCCGGGATCGAACGGCGAAGCCGTCTCCAGCGCCTCGGCCGGAGGCAGCTGCGCCAGGCGCGCGATCTCGGCCGCGTTGAGCGGCTTGTCGAAAATCATCACCTCGTCGATGGCGATGGCCCCGTAGGGTTCTTCGCCGATTTTCATCGCCGCGGCGCGTTCGGGGGCATCGGCGAGCATGTGGCTGCCGGTATGGAAGCCGTCGGCATTTTTCCAGGCCTCAACCGGGCGGCCGACCTGAAAGGTCTCCCCGGGGGCGGTGAAGACGAATTCGACGTCCGACACATTGCCGGCCTCCTGCCCGTCGCGGTAGACGGTCAGGATGTGCTTGCGCCAGACCAGCGCCAGGTGGTGCCAGGTGCCCTGGTCGCGGACGACCAGGCCTTCCAGGTCGCAGCCGATGGCGATCTTCCGGTTGTTGCGCCATAAGCCGCCGGTGTGCTCGATGGACTGCCACATGCGGGTCAGGTACAGCGCTTCGCCGTCCCCGGCGAGCTGGAAATAGGGATTCCAGATGCGGTCGCCGGGCGCGGCGTCCAGGTCGCGGATCCACATCGCGACCGTCCCGCTTTCGGGGTTGAAATTGCCGGCGGCGGAGTAGCTGATCACATCGCCTTTGTTGCGGAAGAGATACGCCTTGGAGCCGTGGACGCCCTCGATGCTCTCCGGCGTCCCGGAATGCCGCGCCAGGGCTTCACCCACGGCGGCATCGGCGTCCATGCCGTTTTCGAACCCGGCGTAAAAAAGCAGGTTTTCGCGCAGGGGCGGCAAAGCCTGCGCCGTCTCCGCCACGGTGCAAAGAGCGCCGGCGGCGGCAACCCAGGTCAGAATCATTCGCTTCATCCGTGTATCTCCTCTGTATTCCAATAGGTTTCGGCAAGGTCGAACTCGCCCAGGATTTCAAATGAACAGCGCGTCATGCCGCGCCGGAGCGGCAAGGCGTCCGGGTAGGCGGTGAAGAGCTTCAGTTTACCGCTCCGCCAGTCATAAGGACTGTAATTGAAGAAGTAGATCGAATCGTAATACTTCCCGTCCCACCAGAAGCCGCCGAGCTGCAATCCCGGCGTCAATTGCACTTCGAGCGCGGTGACGCCGACCGGGGAAGCGTCGTTATAAAGATAGATTTCGAAACGGCGTCCCCGCCGCCGCGGCGTCTCCACATGCAGGTGGCGCGACACCAGATCGCTGGACCAGCACAGGCGGTTGTCGCCCCGGCGCAGATCGGCGCGGATCAAGGCGAGATTGCCCTCCCGGATCGGGTCGATGGAACGAATGTTGTCCGAGCAGGAAAGCTCCTCCGGCGCGATGTAGTCCGGCAAATTGAAGTGCCACATCAGGCAATGGTAATTGGGGTAATCGCGCCCGGCGGTCAGGGAAAAACCGGGAATCCCCAGGTAAGCGGCCTCGTAACGGGCGCCCTCCGCGCTCAGGGAGACGCCGAAAGAGGGGCTGGTCCACTCCAGCACCTTGAGCTCGACCTCCGGTTCGCCCTCGCCGGGATATTCCCCGCCCGGAGGCAGCCCCGAACGCGCCGGCACATAGGAATAGGAGCGCACCGGATTGAAGCCGTGGCTTTTCTCGAAGATCAGCTGCTTCTCGCTGCCGCCGAAAAGCACCACCTCGGAAAATGCCTGATCCTTGCCGCGGATGCGGGTGTCGGGGAGCAGGTCCCGGCAGAGGTGGACCATGGTGGGCGTACGGTCGAAATGCGCGGCCATCCAGTCGCGGAATTCGCCGAAGCCGACGCACCGCGCGCCGTGCCGCAGCGCCGTTTCGATTTCGTGGAAAAAGGTTTCGACCGTCCGGGTCGGAAAATCCGGATGGTGGCGATAAAAGTCGCCGCTCTCGTCCAGCCAGACCGCTTCGCATTGCAAGGGGACGTAACGGTAGGGATTCCAGTGTTCGGCGGCGGCGCGGGCGAAAAGTTTCTCCACATAGTCATGCTGGTCCAGCGCTCCGGAACGGTTGGCCAGCTCATGCGGATTGAGGCAGACGTTGTTCACCGCCAGCCGGCACTGGCGCACCAGCTGCCAGATGTTGCAGTAATCTCCCGCGCCCCAGGGCACGCCGAGCAGCGAGGTATCGCCGGGTTCGGCCGGGATTTTGGCATGGAGGCTGTTGACGAAAAAGGGATCCGGCAGCGAGCCGCGCCCGGTGGCGTCCACGCCGTCGCCGTAAAGATTCCAGTTGTATCCCCACATCACCCGGAATCCGGTGGCCTTCAGGGCGCGTACCATCGCATCCCCGCCATTGGCGCCGAAAGCCAGCGTGACCGGAAAGCCCAGCTCGCGTTCGAATTCCGCCTTGAGAAAGGCCAGCGCGGTGGTCGCCTCCTGTTCGCTCAGGTCATGCCAGGGCCGGAGGAAATCCTGTGCCGGACGCGACATTCCGAGTTCCTCCACCCAGCTTTGTACCCCGCCGCCCGCCACCATCCCGCCATAGATGCCCCATTCGAAGACGCCGACCTCGTCGCCGTATTCCTCATGCCACTGCCGCAATTTCTCTTTCAGGCGTTTCACGCTGTCGCGGCAGACCAGCCAATTGACCGGGATACCGAGACGGCGGTGGCAGAATTCATCGATCTTCTCCACGGCTTCGGCCGGGAAGACATCGGCGCTCATGCATTCGGCGTTGAGCCGGGCGGGGACATCCATGACCATCACGGTGACGGGGACAAAAAAAGGGCATTGGTCCGACATAATTCTCTCTTTCACATGATTGCATTGAGCCCGGCCATACCGGTCGGGCGGAATGGGCGCGCCGAAGCGGCCGGGCTCAATGGCGGCGGTGGGAATTTTTACTCGGTCGATCCGTAGATGGCCGGGGTCAGGTCCTCCAGGGCCTTCTGGCTCATGGCCTCCACATGGCCGTCGTAGAAGGACATATTCGCCCGGCGGTTGTGGACGCGCATCGTCCGGCGATCGGTGTCGGTGCCTGCATGGTTGTACAAGTGGAAGGAACCGGTCCGGTCGGAAAAACCGCCGTCGGAGATCAGCGCCACGCCAGAGGGGGAATATTTGGAGGCGACCTTCAGGACGTTGACGGTCCAGGCCTCCCCGCCGGTACCCGTGACGTCGAGAATTTCTCCGACGCCGGGACCGTTGTAGATCTGGTAGCCGTAAGTCGCTTCCGGGCTCAGGTTGATGCCGGCGTCGAGGAAATTCTGGATCGTGGTCGGGACCCGGTTCATCACCGGACAATAGAAGATTTCCATCCCCTGTGTGTACTTATGATAGACCAGAAGCGCGCCCCAATAAGCGCCGGAATCGTTCCCCCCCAGGCGGACCGGCATGATGCCGTTGTGGTCGTCCGAATACATGGTCATGAACAGTGCCGTCTGTTTGTGATTGCTGACGCATTTGATCGCCTGCGCCGCAGCGCGGGCCTTGGAGAGTGCCGGCAGCAGCATGCTGGCCAAAATAGCTATGATAGCTATGACGACCAGAAGCTCTATAAGTGTGAAGATTTTTTTCATTTTCTACCGGAACCTTTCCTGAAGATTGATTGTTGGTTGCTTCCTATTCACTCTCTGACGCTTTACGAAATGCGGCCGGGCACGGCGATTCACGGGCTGAAAATCGTCT
The DNA here is from genome assembly GCA_031547325.1 of Victivallaceae bacterium. Classification (GTDB taxonomy): domain Bacteria; phylum Verrucomicrobiota; class Lentisphaeria; order Victivallales; family Victivallaceae; genus JAVBQJ01. The sequence continues at coordinate 3,867 of JAVBSD010000280.1, forward strand.
ATTTGTGTTTCATTCTTGTTTCATATTTTGCGATATCATGAATTATTATAGCAAAAATATCTCCCGTTGTCAAGATTCAAGTCACATTTTTTCGATAAATTGTCTGATTGCGCAAAGCAATAACACTTTATGCAAACTGTCACTTACAACGTGCCGCAGTCGACGAAACACGGGGCAAAAAGCCGCTGCTCCAGCTCGAGCGCGCCGCGCCGCGGGTCGGTTGCGTAACCGATCGCCTGCGAAAAGAGTTCGCCATACGGGAAATCGAAATACGACAAAGTCGGCGTGAACTGGCAGGAGTGACAGGCAGCCAGGAGACCGATCCCGACCCATTCCAGGTTTCCGGCGCGGCGGGCGAGCAAGGCCGCCCCGTGCGTATCGTTGGCGCAGAAAATCGCCGCCGGTCCGGCGCCGGCCGCCGCCCGGTCGAGGAGCGCCGCCGCCGGCGCACGATCACGGCAAACCTCGAAGTTCATCCCCAACTGGCGCGCCATCCCGGAAGCGCCGTCCTCGAGCAGATGCGCGAACGGGGCATCCATCCCGTCAAGGCAGAACAATATCCGCCGGTATCCGGCTTGGCATAAGCGCAGGATGCCCATCTGGCCAGCCAAGAGAAAGTCGGGCATGAAATAACACTCATGGTTCATCCGGTCACAGTAGGGACTGACATGGATCACCTTGGTCCCCTGGTGGCGCAACTGCAGGAAGCGGTCCGCATTGGTCGGCGCGATCGGGGTCGCCTCCAGGATCACGGCCTCGAATTCCTGGGCCAGGACCAAGCTCAGGAACTGCTTTTCGCGTTCCGGCGATTGAGCGTCGATGCTGGCGTTGTACATCGTGAAGATCCAGCCGAGCGGCAGGTAAAGCTCCTTCTGGCGCTCCAACTCGGATTGCGACTGGTCGTCGAGCACGATGGCGGCGATCTGGCGGCGGCGCGGCCGCTCTTCGGACGCGTTTCGGGCCGTGACGAAGGTGCCGGCGCCGCGCACGGTCCGCAGCAGCCCTTCGAACTCGAGCTGGTCCACCATGCGCTTGATGGTGGCGGCGCTGCAGGCATAACGCGCCGCCAGGGAGCGGAAGGTCGGCAATTTGCCCTCGGCCACGATGGTGCCGTTGGCCAGTTCCTGCTTGAATTGTTTGATCCGCGCCTTGTGTGCCATGGCTGTTTCTCAAATCCGGCGGTTTGTTTCAGTTGCTTTGCTACTACTGTATCGCGTTTTAGCACAAATGCCAAATAAAAATAGAGATTTATCCGGAAAAATTCGTTGCTTCCACAAGAGCAGTTTCGCAAAGTGTTACTATTTCCGGCTTGATTTTATCTGGAGCAGTGGTATATTGTGCCAACCAGGAGAAGGGTGGGAAATGATGGAACGCCGGTACCTGAAAATGTTGCGCGAGGATTTGGCGCGGGGTTATTTCGGCGCGGCTCCCGGAATACTTCTGCCCACTAGTCCCGAACTGGCGCGCCATTACCGCTGCAGCGTGTCCAGCATCCGGCAAGCCATGGAGGTATTGAAGAGCGAGGGGCGCCTCCACGCCGTCGCCGGCAAGGGCAGTTTTATCGGACCGGCTCCGGCCCCGGCGGCGGCCGGGCGGCCGCGGTTGCTGGCGGCCGTCGGCAGCGCGGCGTTCACGGTCTCCTGGCGGGAGGCGCGCGCCGCACTGGTGCGGCGCGGCTGGCTGCCGGCGGATTGTCCGGACGGGATTGACAGCGGTGTTTTTCTGGAATTGGCGGCGAAAAACCGCTTTGCCGGAGCCCTGCTGGCGGTTGCGCCGGAGGGGGAGGCGCTGAAGTCGCTCGCCGCCTGGCGCGGCCGGGGGCTGAAGATCGCCCATGTCTGGCCCGGCGCGGCGGAATTTCCGGCCGAAAGCAGCTTCGACTGCGACTGGAACGCCGCCGGGTTCCTGGGCGTGGCGGCGGCTTTCCGGCGCGGCTGTACCCAACTGGCTCTGCTCGAATATGAACGCCCGCCCGCGTATTGGCCGAGAATTCGCGCCGCCGTACTGCAAGCCGCGGCAAGCATGCGCCTGGAGGTCGTCCGGGCGGTCGCGCTGCCGGACTGGCCGCTGGCGGGCGAAGGCGAGTGGCTGGAACGCGAACGCCGTCGCCGCGAGTTGTTTCCGGCGGCGCTGCCGGCGCTGGCCCGTCTGCCCGCCCGAAGCGGCATTCTCTGCGCCGGGAGCGATCTGGTATTCCACTTACGCCAAGCCCTGGCGCATGGCGGGGTGCGGCCGGCTGCCGGTTGCGAACCGCTTTCCTTGTGCAACCGGACGGATCACGCCGACTCCGAAACAGGGGTCCACTTCGATTCCGGCCCGCAACTGGCGGCCGCGCTCGATTATCTGACCGACGACACGCTCAATGCCGACCGGATTGTTCGTCGTCTTTTTCTGCCGACCCTGCGCGAAGTCCCGGCGTTCCTGCAACTGGCCGCCCTTTCCGGCGCATCCGAATGAAATATCAAGGGTACCTATAAACACAACGGGAACGCCGGCTGTTGCGCACAGTCGGCGTTCCCGTTTTGTTTTCGCGCCTGGCGCTGGCAAAGCATAGATGGAGCAATGAATAAAGCGCCGTTGGCACAAGAAGCTGTGGGTCCCAATCCTACGGACAGGGGAAAAAAATGGGAGCAAACGTCACGTTCTCGTAGACGAGCGTGGTATCCCGTTGTCAATAGTCGCAACCGCGGCCAATCGGAATGACGCTACGCAAGTCAATGCGGTTTTGAGTGCAAGACTGAGGAAGCCGCGTGGCAAGACAAAGCAAAATCTTTGTGCGGACGCCGGCTACGCCGGTTCCGCAGCAGTAATGGAGGCTCACAGGTATGTGCCTCACATCAGGCCACGCGGAGAGGAAAAAATCGCCATTAACAAAAGGGTACAAAGCACGCCGTTGGATTGTTGAGGCAGCGCATTCATGGTTCAACCGCTTTCGAAAGATTCTGGTACGATTCGAAAAAAGATTGGTTACGCATGAAGCACTACTTCATTTGGCCGCGAGTATCATTATTTATAGAAAGCTTGGCATTATTTAGGGATGGCCTCTTAAGATATCATGAACCTTTTTTCATTCGTCGAAAAGGTCGTCGTCGGTTTCACGACCCCGGTCAGGCAGGAGATCCGCCCGCGCCGCCGCCGCCCGCGCCAACTCATCACAACGATTGTTGTCAACATTGGCCGCATGCCCCTTGACCCATACAAACTCAACCCGATGCCCCGCCCTGGCCTCGTGGAGCCGCCGCCATAAATCGACATTGGCCACCGGCTTGCGGTCAGCTTTGCGCCAGCCGGCGCCACGCCAACGCTCAAGCCACCCCTTTTCCACCGCGTTGACCAGATAGGAGGAATCAGAATAAAGCGTCACCCGGCACGGCTCCTTCAACGCCTCCAACGCAACAATCGCCGCCAAAAGCTCCATGCGGTTGTTGGTGGTCCCGGCAAGCCCCCCGGAAAGCTCCTTGCGATGGCTCCCCCAGGCCAATACCACCCCATAGCCGCCAGGACCGGGATTGCCGCTGCAGGCGCCGTCGGTGTGAATGTCGATCTGCTTCAACGCCGCGGTCACGGACTGACAGTCCGGGTCTCGCGCACCGCGTCTTCCTCGATGTCCGCGACCGGCCAACTCCAGGGCGAAAGCTCCTCGGCCGGACGCAGCCGGACGGCAAGCGCGTGCTCGCGGACGAAAGCGCCGCCGAAATGCTCCCGCCATAACACCGGCCCCTCAGGCGCGACCGGCCCCCGGCGAGTCAGGCGCGACGGATCGATGTCAAACTCCAGAAGCGGCGTCTCAGGATAGTTTTTGCTCAACTCGATGTCATCGGCGTAAAAAACATGGTTGCCTTCGCGCGAACGCACCGTGGCGACGGCGTCGCCGATCTCGCCGTCGGCAAAACGGAAAATCACCCGCACCGGAATCAGCTCTTCCGAACTCCAGTTGTCACGGATGAAATAACGGTTCATCGTCCCGGCGCCGATCCAGCCGACGTAAATCTCCTGCGGCAGTCCCGAAACCGAACCGGCGACCTCGCGGTTGCCGCAGACGACGTGCATCGTATATTGCCCGGCGGCAGCAGCCGGGTCGCATTCCACCCGCCAGCGGAAGCCGG
>JAVBSD010000001.1:0-2950 GCA_031547325.1 Victivallaceae bacterium
TACTGGCCGATCATCCAATCCTACGAATATCACATGCGGCCGTCGATGGCGGAGCTCCGGATCATGATCTGGCACACCATCGCCTGCGGGGCCAAGGGGATGTTTTTCTTCACCACCGGCCAGAGTACGGTGAAGTGGGCCAATCCGCGCAGCCTGTCGTTTTACGACTGCCCCGGCAATCTGTGGTTCGCCGACGATGACGAGCTCTCCGAAATCGCCCGCGCCGGAGAGGTGCTGACCAGTGCCGGCCAGTTGCTGCTGCCGTTGACCTTCGTCGAAAACTATCCGGCGGAAATCCTCGATCCCGAGGTCGTCCACGCCACCTTTCGCGGCTCCGCGCTGCCGTTGCGCGAAATGACCGGCGACCTTGAGCTGGCCAAGCCGGTGATCCACATCGGCGGCTTCACCGGCGATGACTACGACATCCTGGTCATTCACAGCGACGATCCGAACCTCTCCCGCGTCGCCCGCTTCCGGCTGCCGGAGGGACGCGAGGGCCTCTACGACCTGCGTACCCTCTCCGAAGTCGGGCGCGACCCCGAAGACGCCTCGATATGGCGGATCGAATTCGTCGCCGGCGACGGCGGACTCTATTACTACGGCGACGCCGAAGGGTTCGCCGCCGCCGCCAAAGAGGTGCGCCGCCGCCGTTTCGAGCAGGAGCGCCGGCTGTTCGGCCTGGACATCGCCATCGCCGAAGCCAACCGGGTCAACTGCACCGAGGCGTTGTTCGCCCTCGACCGGGCCGACGCGGCGGTCGCTGAGGACCCGGCGGCGGCGCTGGCCGAACTCGCCGCCGCCCGGAAGATTTTCGTCGGCTGCGAATACGCCGATCCGGCGTACCGGAGCTTGAAAAACGACCTCGAACTGCTGCGGCGCAGCTACCTCGACCTCGACCGGCATCTGCGCCGCTCCGACCGGACGTGGGAGGGTTTCACGCCGGAGACCCGGGCGTTCGTCGAAGAACTGCTGAATCAGACCGAGGTCTTCGGCGACCTTGAAAACCGCTTCCGCGCCGGAACCGCCAACCCGGAAGAGGCGACCGGGTTGCTGCGGCGCATGGCGGTTTTGAACGACAACCGGCCGGAGTTGTAACTCCCCCGCCTCCCCAAAAACAAAAAATCCAAAAGGGCCGCCAGGGGCGCCCCTTTTGGATTTTATATTTTTTCTTTTTCGTCCGCTTCCAGGGCATCGAGCTTGCGCGCCAGCGCCTTGGGCGATTTCCCCAGCCGGGCAAAAATCAAATAACCGATCGGCACCACGAAAAGCGTCAACAGACACGCCGACAGCCCGCCGTACACCACCACCGCCCCCAGTCCTTCACGGCTGGCCGCGCCGGCCCCCGAAGCCAACAGCAACGGAATCGCCCCGCCCACCGTCGAAATCCCGGTCATCAGAATCGGACGCAGCCGCAATTGCGACGCCTTGAAGACCGCCTCCTCAAACGGCACCCCCTCGTCACGCAGCTGATTGGCGAATTCGACGATCAGAATCCCGTTTTTCGCCGCCAGCCCGATCAGCATAATGAGGCCGATCTGGGTGTAGATGTTCAACGAAATACCCATGAAGTGCAAAGCCAGCAACGCCCCGACCATCCCCAAAGGCACGGTCAACATCACCACCATCGGACTGATGAAGCTCTCAAACTGCGCCGCCAGCGCCAGATAGGAAACCAGCAGCGCCAACCCGAAAATGAAAACCATCGACCCCGAAGCGTCGCGGAAATCCTTGCTGGTCCCCTTGTAGGAGATCTGAGCGTATTCCGGCAGGTCCTCGCGCACCGTTTTTTCCAGGAAATCCAGCACTTCGCCGAGCGTGTAGCCGGGAGCGACGTTGCCGGTGATGGTGATCGCGCGAACCCGGTTGTAACGGTTGCGCTGCCCGGCTTCGCCGCGTTCGCGCACCGTGACCAGGTTGTCGAGCGGAATCAGTTCTCCAGTCACCCGCGAACGCACGAAAATATTGCTCAGCTCGGTCGGCGACAGACGGCTGGCGCGGTCGGCCTGAAGCACCACGTCGTACTCCTTGCCGCGGTCGATGTAGGTGGTGACCTGACGCGAACCGAGCATGGTCTGAAGCGCGCCGCCGATGCTTTCGGTGGCGACGCCGAGCTCGTCGGCGCGGCGGCGGTCGATCTCGATCGACAGCTGCGGCGTGGTTTCCTTGTAATCGTAGTCGGCGTCGACCAGTCCGGGGTAGGAACGGGCTTTTTCGATCAGATGGTCGCGCCACTCGACCAACTCCCCGTATTCGGGACCGCCGATCACGAACTGCACCGGATTGCCGCGCGAACCGATGCCGGCGGGCAGACTCGGCTGCAATTGCAATCCGGGAATCTCCCACAGCCGGCCGCGGATTTCGGTCATGATTTCGGAGGCGGAACGCCGGCGCTTGCTCCAGTCGACCAGCTCCACCATCGCGTTGCCGGTGTTGACCGGCGAATCGGCGCTGTTGCCGAAGCCGGGCGCCACGGTCATGACGTTGGTCGCCTCGCCATTGCCGAGATAGTGGTAGAGCGAAGCGTTGACCTCGGTGACGTACTGATGCATGGCGTAAAACCCGGTCCCCTCCGGCGCGATCAGGCGCACCATCACCACCCCGCGGTCCTCGGTCGGCTCGTATTCGCCGGGAATCCGGCCCCACATCCAGGCCATGAACACGCACAACGCGACGAAACACCCCAGCGCCAGAATCCGCCAGCGGGCCACCCGGCGCAACAGCGCCACGTAACCGCCGGCGATCCACGCCATGACCCGGTTGACCAGCCGGCCCAAAAGCGACTCCTCGGACTTGCTTTTCAACAGCTTGGAACACATCATCGGGGTCAGGGTCAACGCGATCACTCCGGAAAACCCGATCGCGGCGGTCATGGTCACCGCGAACTCGGCGAACATCTTGCCGGTCTTGCCGGTCCACAGCGTGATCGGCAGAAAAACCGCCGCCAGCACCA
>JAVBSD010000063.1:0-13982 GCA_031547325.1 Victivallaceae bacterium
CCCCCCCTCTCTCCCGTGATCATGGTTTATGACCGCGGCGCACACTCGCTCAGGCGGATCGCCGAACTGCCCCAACCGCCGGACGTCTCGCCCGATCAGGGCCTCCTGTTCGTCCGCTTCCTGTACGTCGTCAACGATCATATCTACACCGCCTGGCGCTTCGAAAACACCACCCGGATCGTCTCGCTGTCCGACGGCCGGGTCTCCGAGCTTCCGCTCCCCGGCAATCAACTGATGGCCATGGCTCCGCACGGCGACCGGACCTGCGCCTTCGTCGGGCCGTTCGATCCATACAACAATATGACAAGCAGCCTGAGCCTGGTCGAAATCGACCCGGACCAGGCCCGGTACACCGTGCTGAGCTCCACCGAACAACTGACCGAAGACAGCCCTTTGAAACAGCTCCCCCTCTCCGTGGCGCAGGCCATGTGGTTTCCCGAACCACGCCTGCTGCGCTGGATCGACCGGGGGGGCATCCATCAATGGCAGCTCGACTCACAGGAAATCACCACCCTCTACAGTCAGCCGAACGGCCCCGGTTTAACGCACGTCCTCCGGCGCCCGGACGGGAACTACGATATCCTCGACGGACATATATGCCTGTACCGTTTCGACGACCGGACCGGAACCGTGACCCGGCTTTTCGATTACGCCATGGGAGAACCCGATACCTTCCCGGGATTCCCGGGCACGGTGCTCATGCGCCACGGATATCCCGGAGTGAGCAATAACAGTTTCTTTTACGACGGCGAACGTTACTGCTACGCCGACGGAAGCGTCAATATCCTGACGGCCGACGACTGGCGCTTCAGTCCGGTACAGGCATTGAGCGTTTATCCGGACGGCGCGGACCGCGTCCTGGTCTTCGGCGGAACCGGCATCTACCGGATCACATTGAAGTGAGAATCTTGCGGACCCGGTCGACGCCGGGGAAATCGCGGAAGGCGAACAACCGCCCCGCCAGTTGCGGGTGACGCGTTTCGAGCTGGGTGATTTCGCCGTCCGGCAAAAGCGCCCGGTCGATGCCCAGGATCAGGTCGGCTTCCGGGTGCTGGTCCAGCCAGGCCAGCCGCCCCGCCAGCGCCGTGGCGTGCCAGCGGTGAAAGAGCTCCAGCGCGATCTTCCGCTTGTCGCCCTTGCGGCTGAAGCAGAAGTCCGGGAAAATCAGCTCCGGCGGCGCGCTGATGAAAGGCGCCGCTTCGACGATTCGCCACTCCGGCGCCTTCTTTTTGAAGTGCTCCGCGAACAGCGCGATCTCCTCCGGCACGTACGCCCCGTCGTGGCGGTAGTGGCTGACCAGCCCCGATTCCTGGTCCAGCGTCAAATTCAATTCGCGGTCGCGCGGCTTGACCGCCGCCACAATCCGCCATTGCTTCAGCCGCACCGCCGCCGGGAAAAAACTGGCCAATTGCAGGCCGTATTTGCGCACCTCGCCGAAGATCGCCAGCGGCCCCTCGATGGTCAACGTCACCCCGTCTCCCTTGCGTCCGATCGCCGCCAGCAGACGGAAGAATTTCACCGCGCGGCACAGCCGCCGCAAATCGGCCGGAGCCGCCCCGGAGACTTCCAGTTCGAGCTTCCGGCTGTACAACAGCAGCGCCTGGACCATGCCGAGGTTGTAGCGGCGGATCAGTTCGCCGGGGTCGCCGATGGAAAACCCGGTCATGCGTTCGTTTTCCGGCAGGTCGGGATAGACGCCCGATTCGAGCAGCCTCCGGCATTCCGGATCGGCTTCGAGCAGCTGCCGGAACCGCGCGTAATCGCCGCCCGACTCCCGCCGGGCCGCCCCCGCCGCCACGAACAAACGGCTCCGCGCCGCCGGATAATCGATCCCGGCGTCGGGCAGACACCAGTCGGAACCGTCGAACATCAGCTTGAGCATCCCGGCGGCGACCAGGGGCTTGCGCGACCCCTTGAGCACCGGTTCCAGATGCTCTTCCAGTTCGCCGCGGCTCCAGCCGCCGGCGTGGGCGCGCTTCCAGGCCTCGGTCATCGCCCCGGCCACGCCGGAAGCCACCGGGTCGTCTTCGCGGTAAAATTCGAACTTGACCGCGCCCCGGGCCACCCGGTAATTCAGCAGTTCGCGGGTCAGCATGGAAAAAGCGCCCCCGGACTCAGAACAGCGAACCGGGTTCGCGGGCGTTCCAGCAGTAGGTGCACAGTTTTTCGGGCGGCAGGCCGATCGCTTCGATCAGCGTTTCCAACTTCTGGAAACGCAGCGAACTCAAATTGAGCCCTTCGCGGATCACTTCGACCATTTTGAGGTATTTGGTGCTGCCGTAAACGGTGTATTCGGCGATCACTTCCTCGCTGGGCGCGCCGCCTTCGAGCTTTTCGATCGCCCGGCGCGCCGCCAGGTCGAGCTCGGAGCGCGAACGCGAAAAGTTCAGAAACTTGCAACCGTAGAGCAGCGGCGGGCAGGCCGAACGCATATGCACCTCCTTGGCGCCGCGCTCGTAAATGCGCACCACCGTGTCCTTGAGTTGGGTCCCGCGCACGATCGAATCGTCGCAGAACAACAGCTTCTTGCCGGCGATCTGCTCCTGGACCGGAATCAGCTTCATCCGCGCCACCAAACTGCGGGTCGCCTGGTTCTGGGGCATGAAGCTGCGCGGCCAGGTCGGAGTGTACTTGACGAAAGCCCGCTGGTAGGGCTTGCCGCTGGCGTTGGAATACCCGATGGCGTGGGCGACCCCCGAGTCCGGAATGCCGCACACCGAATCGATGTCCAGCTCCCCGTCGGCCTCGGCCAGCAACGCGCCGTTGCGGTAGCGCACGGTCTCGGTGTTGATGCCCTCGTACTGGCTCGACGGATAACCGTAGTAAACCCACAGAAAAGCGCAGATCTGCATGGTTTCGCCGGGCGCCTTCTTCTGAATGATCCGGTCGCTGTAGATCTGGACGATTTCGCCGGGACCGAGCTCGTACTTCTGGGAATAGTCCAGGTTGGGCAGCGCGGTGGTTTCCATGGTCACGGCGCAGGCGCCGAATTTTTCACCGACGATCACCGACGCGCGCCCGAAACGGTCGCGCGCGGCGAAGATGCTGTCGCGCTGCAGAATCAGGATCGAACAGGACCCGTCGATGCGGCTCTGGGCGTACTCGATGCCCTTGGGGATGGAATCGCGCCGGTTGATCAGCGCCGCGACCATCTCGGTCGGGTTGAGCTCGCCGTCGCCGGATTCGGTAAAATGGGACATCCCCCCCTCGAACAGCTCCTGCGCCAGCTCGTCGATGTTGTTGATCTTGCTGACCGTGACGATCGCGTAAGTGCCGAAATGCGAAGAGATCAGGAGCGGCTGGTCTTCATAATCGCTGATGATGCCGATCCCGACATGACCGGCGAAATCGCCCAGGTCGTCGTCGAACTTCGAACGGAACTGGGTGTTGGAGATGTCGTGAATGCGGCGAACGATGCGGCCGTCGGGGGCCGCCACGGCCAGTCCGCCGCGGCGGGTTCCCAGGTGAGAGTGATAGTCGGTTCCGTAAAACAGATCAACGACGCAATCGTCGTCACTCACCACACCGAAAAATCCGCCCATGAATATGCCCTTTGCTGTTGGGAAGGTATGCGCTAATATACCACGGAGTATGGATCTTTTCAAATCCTTCGCGCCGAAACTTGCAGGAAATGCCGAATGCGGCTATATTATCGGGATGATGAACGAACTGATTGTGATCGGACACCGCAACCCGGATGTCGACAGCGTCGCCGCCAGCCACGCGCTGGCCGAACTGAAACGCCTCCAGGGCATGGCCGGAGTCCGGGCGGCCTGCGCCGGGTTGCCCGGACCGCGCTCGGAGTATCTCTTTAAACGCTTCAAGGTGCCGCTGCCGGCGTCGCTGAACGACGTCTATTTCAAGGCCGGCGACCTGGTCGATCCGGCCGCGCCGCGGCTGGTCAGGGGCGAACCGCTGTACGCCGCGATCTCCCGGCTCGAACAGTGCCGCCGGCAATGCCTGCCGGTAACCGACGGCGCCGGGCGCTACCTCGGCATGCTCAACTTGTTCTCGCTCCTGGACAGCTTGCTGCTGAAGAGCGAATCCGGATTCGCCGGACGCGAAGTGCGCGCGTCGCTGAAGCTGATCATCGACGTCCTCGAAGGCAAGGCGCTGAGCCTGCGCGATCCCGACCTGGAGCAGGAATTCGAAGTCTACGTCGCGGCGATGAGCGTCGAAAGCTTCAAGGAACACATCCCGCGCGAAGCGCCGGAAAACCTCGCCATCGTGGTCGGCGACCGCAGCGACATCCATCTGCTGGCGATCGGCCTCGGGGCCCGGCTCCTGATCCTGACCGGTTCGCGCCGGATCGACGACGTGGTGCTGGCCGCGGCGCGCGACCGCGGCGTTTCGATCATCAAAACCCGCTTCGACTCCGCCTCGGCGGTGCGGCGGCTGAAATTCGCCAGCCCGGTCGAACTGCTGATGGACGCCGAAGCCGAGGCTTTTTCGCCGGAAACGCGCATCTGCGACATCCGGCGGCTCATCGCCGGAGACACCGCCGACAACTTCCCGGTGGTCGACGCCGACGGGGTGCTCGCCGGCTCCTTCACCCGCAACGATCTCGACAACCGCCAGCCCTACGGCCTGGTGCTGGTCGATCATAACGAATTCGATCAGGGCGTCCCCGGAATCGACGAAATCCCGGTGGTCGAGGTGGTCGACCACCACCGGCTGTCCATGCCGCCGACCGCGCTGCCGATCAAAATCACCTGCGACGCGGTCGGCAGCACCTGCACATTGATCACCGAAATGTTCCTCGGCGCCGACATCGCCATCCCGCCGGCCACCGCCGGAATCCTGATGGGCGGCATCGTCACCGACACCTTGCTCTTGCGTTCGCCGACCGCCACCGGCCGCGACCGCCTGGCGCTCGGACACCTCGAAGAACGCGCCGGAATCGGCGCCGAAGAGCTGATGCGCGAACTCTTCGCCATCGGCTCGTCGATCGCCCGGCTGCCCGCCCACGGCGTGCTGCGCCAGGACAAGAAAAATTTCACCGACGGCGAAACCGAATTCGCCGTCGCCCAGGTCGAAGAGGCCAGCTTCGAAGAATTTCACCTCCACGAAAAGGAGCTGCTGGCGGCGGCGGAAGCCCTGCTGGCCGAGGAAAAACTCAGTTTTTTCGGACTCCTGGTCACCAACGTGGTCCGCGAGGATTCGCTCCTGCTCGCGGTCGGCGAGGATTATCTGCTGCGCCGGTTGCCCTACCGCAAAATCCACGGCCACCTCTACGACCTGCCCGGCGTCCTCAGCCGCAAAAAACAGCTGCTGCCGCAACTGCTGAAGGCGTTCAATACTTAAAATCCTGCCCCCGAACGAATTCGGCCAGATTTTCGACACGGCGCTCCCGATGGGTGAAAAAACCACGCAGGAGCGCATACCATGGAAACCAACTGGCTTGAATTCATCATCACCGGCCTGATCGGCTACGCGACGTGGGAACTGCGGCAGCTGCGCCGCGACGTCGCCGGCCGGGTCGACCACCGCGAATGCAACCGCCGCATGAACGACCACGCCGGGCGCCTGGGCGGCCTCGAATCCGCCGCCGGCGGCCACCGCGAACGCCTCGCCCGCCTGGAGGGAAAACGCCGGGCGGCGATTCTGCTGCCGGCCCTGGCGCTTTTTTTCGCCGGCTGCTCCGCCGTCGAGCACAAGGCGGTCGGCCTGGCCTCCGGCGTCGATGCCCTGAAAATCGAAACCTCCGGCAGCGTCAGCTCCGGCACCCTGCTGCCCAACATCGTCGCCGGCGGCGCGGTCAACGCCATGGCCACCGCGCCGGTGATGGAGGCGGGCGCGGCCACCCAGGTGGTCTTCGTGCGCACCCGGCGCAACAGCCTCCTGGGCGAACTCTTCGGCATCGACTGCTCGACCGAGGCGCTGGTCTATATCGGCACGCCCAACGAAACCCCGGAGGCGACCCGCGAACGCTTCGACGCCTTCGCCGCCGTCAGCGGAACCCGGTAGGCAACGGGCAGCCGAAGGCTTCGATGACGGCGGCTTCGGTGAAGAGCTCCGGCGCTTTTCCGGCCGCCGCCACCCTCCCCTCTTTGAGCAGGATTCCGACGTCGACCGCCTCGGGCGCGAGATAGAGGTCGTGGCAGGCGATCACCACCGCCCGCCCCGCAGCCGCCAGGCGGCGGACCAATTGGTAGAATTCGACCAGGTGCGCCAGGTCGAAGCGCCCCGCCGGCTCGTCGCACAGCAGATATTCCCCGGCCTGGGCCAGCGCCCGCGCCAGCATCACCCGCTGCTTCATGCCGCCCGAAAGCCGGTTGTAGGGCCGGTCGCGCAGCGCCTCCAGGTCGCAGGCGGCCAGCGCCCCGGCGACCGCCGCCGCGTCGGAGGCCGCCAGCCCCCGCCACGCATAACGCCCCAGCCCGACGCATTCGCCGACCGTAAAGGGCAATTCGCCGGGGACCTCCTGCTCGACCACCGCGATCCGCCGCGCCAGCTCCCGGCGGCCGAAGCCCCCGAGCGGCCGGCCGCCGAGGACGACCGAACCGGCATCGGGCGCCAGCTCCCGCGCCAGCAATTTGAGCAGCGTGCTCTTGCCGGAACCGTTGCGGCCGAAAAGACCGTACACCCGTCCCGGCTCGATGGCCAGATCGACCCCGGCGACCGCCGGAACCGCATCGCCCCGGTAGGCATAGCGCACCCCTGCCGCGATCAGCGCCATCACCCGGCCCTCCGCGCCCTGGAGATCAGCAGCGCCATGAAAAAAGGCGCGCCGATCAGCGAGGTGAAAATCCCGACCGGAATTTCCAGCGGCGCGGCCAGCGTCCGCGCCAGCAGGTCGGCCAGCAGCAGCAGCAGCGCCCCGCCGATCACCGACGCCGCCAGCCGGTCGCGGAAGTGCACCATCCCGGCCATGCCTGCCAGATGCGGCACCAGCAGCCCGACAAAGCCGATCACGCCGCAGAAGCTGACACACACCGCGGTCATCACCGCCGCGGCGACGACCATCGCCAACTGGACCCGGGCCGCCGCCACGCCGGAGCCGCGCGCCGCGCTTTCGCCGAGGGCCAGCACATCCATTTCCCGGTGCAGCAGCGCCATCAGCGCGATGCCCGGCACGGCCGCGCCGGCCAGGCAGGCCAGCCCGGCGTAGTCGGCCCGCCAGAAGCCGCCGAGCAGCCAGAACACCATCCCCTGCAATCGTTCGTCGGCCAGATAGAGAATCCCCGAGGTCAGCGCCGAGGCAAAGGCGTTGACCGCGATGCCGGCCAGGATCAAGTACCCGGTGAAGTCGTTCCCGACGCGGGCCGGCAGCAGCAGGAGCAGCGTCGCCGCGACTCCGCCGGCGATCGCCAAGGGCACCATCAGCGGCACCCCGGCGGCGTGGCCCCAATACAGCCCGATCACCGCGCCGAGCGCCGAAGCGTTGACCGTCCCCAGAACGTGCGGCGAAGCCAGCGGATTGCGGAACACCCCCTGAACGGCGCACCCGGCGGCGGCGAGAATCGCGCCGGCGGTCAGCGCGGTCAGGATGCGCGGCAGCCGGACGTTGCGGACGATGTTGACCAACTGCGGCGGCGCCTCCCCCCACAGCGCGGCCAGGGCGTCGCCCCACGCCGCCTGCCCGGCCCCGACGCCGAGCGACAGCCCCGCGGCCAGCACCGCCAGCAGCGCCCCGGCCGCCATGATCCGGCGCTTTTTCATGCGCCCGCGATCACCTCGACCCGGAAGCGGTCGTCGCGCCGCGACAGGTCGAGCGCCTCCTCCGCCGTCAGGTGCGAACACTCCACCCGCTTCAGGTAACGCCGCGCCAGCGTCGACGCGGCGGCCATTTCGGCTTCCTCCGGCCGCCGCCAGGAGGCTCCCGGCACCGGGATGTAACCCATGATGTGAAAGGGAATCTCCGCCGACAAACCGGCCAGGAACCCCGCCAGCCCCTCGAGCTGGTCGAGATCGATCAGACCGGGGACGAAGACCAGGTTGGCGGCGAGATCCGTCCCGGCGGCGAAAGCGCGTTCGAAGTTGCCGTAGACCAGCTCTTTGTCGCGCCCGGTGACCGCCAGGTGCGCCGCCGGGTCCCAAGCCTTGAAGCCGACGTTGGCGCCGTCGAGGTCGGCGAGCGGCAGCCGGCTGCCGTTGGTGTGGCCGAGGCGGGTGACCGCGCCGAGGGTGTGTTTCGCGAAGTCCAGCAGTTCCGGCAATTCCGGCGCCAGGGTCGGCTCGCCGCCCATGAAAAAAACCCTGGCCGGACGGACCCGCAGCAGCGCGGCGCGAATCTCCTCCGGCGTCAGAAAGCGTTCCGGGGCCGGCGTGCTCAGCCCCGGCAGGCCGTCGGCCCCGGATCTCAGTTTGTAGCTGCAAAAGGGACAGCGGAAACAGCAGCCGTAGTTGTGCACGGTGGCGAAGCCGTGCTTCCGGTTGCAGGTGACGCGAAAAAAAGCCATGTCAATTCCTCAGTTCCAGGAGCGCCCGCACCGCGGCGCCGAGATCGGCCCCGGCGACCAGATGCAGGCGGTCGATCGTGCGAATCCGGCCGGCAACCACCGCCGGCAGCGCCGCGAAACCGGCGCGTCCCGCGATTTCCTCCGGGTCGCCGAAGCCGTCGACGCAGATGATCCATTCAGGCTCCGCCAGGACCACCGCCTCGCGGCCGATCAGGCCGGAACGCGGCATCGCAGCGGCGAGGTTTTCCATCCCGGCCAGCGCCAGCAGCTCCCCGATGTACGAAGCGCCGCCGACCGTCCGGAAAGGCGAATAAAGCTCGAGATAGACCCGGACCGGCTCCAGCTCTCCGGCCTCGCGCCGCAGGCGTTCCACCCCGGCCGCGAAGTCGGCCGCGTACTCCCGCGCCTCCCGCTCCAGTTCCAGCGCCGCCCCGATCCGCAGCACCTCGTCGCCGTAGCCGGCCAGGCTCGGCTCGGCGACCGCGCCGTAGGGGATGCCGAGCGCATCCAGCACGCCGGCCAGGTCGGTCTGATAATGCCAGATGAAAGCGTAATCGACGCCGAGTTCGAGCAGCGCCTCCCGCGAAATCGCCGAACCGCGCCCGGCGACGACGGCCCCTTCGGTCCCCGGCACGATCCCGCCGTAGCTGTCGATCGCCGCCAGGCGGTCCGCCGCGCCGAGCCCGACCATGATCGCCGAAGCCAGAGTCGAAGTCGACAGCACCCGCTGCGGAGCGCCGACCGCCGCCAGGCACAGGGTCGCAACGATCAGCCAGGCGAGCCCCTTCATCACCAGCTCGCCGGTTCGACGCCGTTCCAGCGTCCGTCGATGTCCCAGCACTGGAACGGTACGTCGTTCAGGCGCGACGAGGCCACGTGGAGGTCGATGAACAGCGCGTTGAAGCGGCGAGCGCCGCCGCCGTGGCGGAAATCGAGGTATTTGCCGAAGCCGTTCTCCGGGTCGTTGCTGTAGCTGCCGCACAGCGAAGTCCGCCCGCTCGCCGCGTCGGCGAGCCAGATGCACGCCGCGGGTGAACGCACCAGCCCCACCGGCGTGGCGTACCAGAAGCTGGTCAGCAGGGTCGGCGATTTCAGCGTATTGAGTCCGTAGCTGATCCGCGCCGGATCGGCGGCGGAGATGGCCGCGCCCACCGCGTCGGCGGGACAGATCCATACCGGCGTATCCTTTTCGGCCAGGTACGGCGCCAGCAGATCGACGTAACGCACCTCCATGCCGGTCACTTTGACCGTGGGGGTGTGGCCGGAATCGTGCGCGTACATCGCCAGCGCGAAGCCGAGCTGCTTGACTGTCCCGCCGCAGGAGATGCCCCGCGCGGCGCGCCGCGCCGACGCCAGCGCCGGCAGCAGCATGCCGGCCAGAATCGCGATGATCGCGATCACGGTCAGCAATTCCACCAGCGAAAAATCACTTCTGTATTTCACCCGTTCGTCCTTATTTCAAATCCCGATAATATACCGCCGGACGCGGCAAAAGCAATCGGCGCGCTTGCAAAAGCGGCGGGATTGTGGTATCTTTCGGCTTCAACAGAAAGGTCGCCACCGATGAAACGCATTGCCTTTGTCATGTCGGTAAATCCCGGCTGCGAGGCGGAATACATCCGCCGCCACAACCCGGTATGGCCGGAAATGGAAGCTGAACTCCGCGCCCGCGGCGTCATCGATTATTCCATATTCCTGAACGAAGCCACCAACCAGCTCTTCGCGTACCTGACCGTCGAAAACGAAGCCGAGTGGAACGCGATGGCCGAAACCGAAATCTGCCGCCGCTGGTGGCAATCGATGCGCCACCTGATGCCGAGCAATCCCGACGCCAGCCCGGTCAGCTCCGAACTCAAGGAAGTCTTTCACCTGGAGCGGAAGCCATGAGCGTCCGCATCCTCGGCATCGACGCCAGCCCGCGCCAAAACAGCACTTCCGGCGCGCTCCTCGCCGCCTCCTTCGCCGCCGACGACGCGGTCGAAGCCGAAATCGTCCACCTCCGCGACTGCCGCATCGAACACTGCCTCGCCTGCGGCGTCTGCGGCAAAACCAAAGACACCGGCAAATTCATCCCCTGCGTCATCAAAGACGACATGGCCATGCTCCTGGACAAGCTCTGCGCCGCCGACGGCATCGCGGTGGCGACGCCGGTCTACTTCGGACTGCCCTCGGACCTGTTCAGCAAGTTCATCATGCGCACCCGGGTGCTGCGGCATCAGGATTTCCGGCTGGCCAACAAGCCTGTCGGAATCATGGCCACCGCCGGGCGGCGTTCCGGCGGCGCCGAAACCACCATCCTGGCCACCTGGCTGCCCTGCATCCGCCACGGCTGCCGGAGCGTCGGCAACGGCGACGCGACCTGCCAGTACGGGACCATGGGCTGGGCCGGGCCCGCCGGACACATCCTCTCCGACGAATGGGGGCTGGAACAGGGCGCACAGACCGTCCGCCGGATCCGCGAGGTGGCCGAGCTGGTCAAGGCCGGAACCGCGGCCGCCGGCCGCGGTTCGCCGATGCGCTTCTCCTACTCCTCCGGCAGCCGTCAGGGCTGAGCGAATTCCGGGCGATTCCGGAATTCCGCGAAGCGGTCGAGCTCGATCGCTTCGCGGATGCGCCGGGTCAGCTCCAGGAAATAATGGACGTTGTGCAGCGACACCATCTCCAGCGCCAGGATTTCGCCGACGTTCATCAGGTGGCGCAGATAGGCGCGGCTGAAGGTGCGGCAACAGTAGCAGCCGCAATCCGGGTCGAGCGGCCCGTAGTCGCGGGCGTAACGCCCCGCCTTGACCGGCAGCATCCCCCCCGCGGTCAGAAAGGCGCTGCCGTGGCGCGCCAGCCGGGTCGGCATCACGCAGTCGAACATGTCGACGCCGCGCGCCACCGCCTCGACGATCTGCCGCGGCGTCCCCATTCCCATCAGGTAGCGCGGCTTCTCCTCCGGCAGAAAAGGCGTCGTCCAATCGACCACCTTGAGCATCTCATGCTCGGGTTCGCCGACCGACACCCCGCCGATGGCGTATCCGTCGAAGCCGATTTTGACCAGCTCTTCGGCCGAACGCCGCCGCAGGTCCTCGTAGACCGACCCCTGGACGATGCCGAAGAGCTGCTGATCCGGATTCAACTCCTGGTCGCGGCTCATCGCCTCCCAGCGCAGGGTGATGTCCAGCGATTTGGCCGCCGTTTCCCAGGTCGCCGGATAGGGCGTGCATTCGTCGAAGGCCATCACGATGTCCGAATTCAGCGTCCGCTGGATGCGCATCGATTCGCGGGGCCCCAGGAAGAAACGGGTGCCGTCGATGTGCGACGCGAAGCGCACCCCGTCCTTTTCGATCTTGCGCAATCCGGCCAGGCTGAAGACCTGGAATCCGCCGGAATCGGTCAGAATCGGATGCGGCCAGTTGATGAATTCATGCAGCCCCCCCGCCCCGGCGACGATTTCGAGGCCGGGACGCAGGAACAGATGATAGGTGTTGCCGAGGATGATCTGGCTGCCGATCTCTTCGAGCACCCGCGGCGCCAACGCCTTGACGCTGCCCCGGGTCCCGACCGGCATGAACGCCGGCGTCTGCACCGTCCCGTGCGGCGTGGCGAGTTCGCCGCGCCGCGCCGCCGAACCGTCCCCGGCCCGTTTCAACAGTCGGAAGCTCAAAATCCGCCCTCCGGCAGCAGCATCCCCCGCCACACCTCCCGCGCCTCATCGCCGAGGCCGAGCCGCTCCGCGACGCCGCGGGCGAAGGCGAAGACCGCTCCCGCGCCCTTGCCGGTGACCACGTCGCCGTCGATCTCGACCAGCGCTTCGGTCGGGGTCAGGCCGGGTGCGAGGTAGCGCTGACGCAGCTCGGCGTTGGGGAACATGGTGAAGCGGCGGCCCTCCAGGAGACCGGCCTTGCCCAGCACCATCGGCGCGGCGCAGATCGCCGCGACCACCTTGCCGGAAGCCGCGGCCCGACGCAGCATGTCGATGACCGCCAGGGAATTGTACAGATGGAGCGCCCCCGGCATGCCGCCGGGGAGCGCGATCGCGTCGAAATCGCCGATGTCGGCGCCGGCCAGGGAACGGTCGGCCGCGACCCGCAGGCCGTGCGCCCCGGTCGCGCCGTCGCCCGAGAGCGCGGCCAGAGTGACTTCGATGCCGGCGCGGCGCCAGAAGTCGAGCGCGGCCAGCGCCTCGACCTCTTCAAAGCCGTCGGCCAGGATCTCCAGAAGTTTTTTCGCCATATTATCCTCTTATCCACATCATTTATTTGGAAGTTCAGCGGAGCGGGTTATATTACTTTATATCCCGAAGGGAAGATTTTCAAAGATGCTGCAAAAGTATATCAAAGATTTCAAAGGCTATCTGCTGATGGAACGCGGCCTGGCCCGGAAAACCGCGGCGGCCTACACCTCCGATCTCGGGGACTTCGCCGGCGCCATCGCCGATGCCGGCATGGCGGGCTTTACCCGCGACCGGATCCTCGACTACCTCGGCGAGCTGCGCGACGCCGGCATGGAACCGGCGACGCTGGCCCGGCGGCTGGTGTCGATCAAGGTCTTCGCCCGCTATCTGGCCGATGAGAAGCTCCTCGCCGTCGACCCGACCGCGGCGATGGAGTCGCCGAAACTGTGGCACATCCTGCCGGACATGCTCTCGTCCGATGAAATCACCCGCCTCCTCGAGGCCTACCCCAACAGCGCCAAGTCGCCGCTGACCTTGCGCAACCGGGCGATCCTCGAACTGATGTACGCCAGCGGCCTCAGGGTCTCGGAAACCGCCAACCTCCTGCTGAGCGGCATCGACTTCGACAACGAAATCGCCCGGGTCACCGGCAAGGGCAGTAAAACCCGCATCGTCCCGGTCGGCAAGCCGGCGCTGCGGATTCTCCGCCGCTACCTCGACGAAATCCGGCCGCGCCTCCAGGAGAAATCCCCCCTGACGCCGCAGTTCTTCCTCTCCCGCAACGGCCGCCCCCTGAACCGCGAATGGATATGGAACATGGTCAAGGAAGCCGCCCGCCAGGCCGGCATCGACAAAAACATCCATCCGCATATCCTGCGCCACTCCTTCGCCACCCACCTGCTGGAAAATGGCGCCGACCTCCGGGTCATTCAGGAGATGCTCGGCCACGCCGACCTGGCCACCACCGAAATCTACACCCACGTCGACCGCAACCGCCTGCTTCAGGTGCACCGTAAATTCCATCCGAGAGGGTAACCCATCATGAAACGACTGTCCTTGCTCGCCGCCGCCATGCTCCTGGCCTCGTCCTGCGTCGCCGCCGGCGATCCGGCCCCGAAGCTGCCGAAAAACTTCCACCAGGTCTCGGCCGAAATCTACCGTTCGGACCAGCCCGACCGCAACGAATTCAAGACCATCGAATCGATGGGCGTCAAAAGCGTGCTCAATCTGCGCGAATACAACTCCGACCGCAATGCCCTGCGCGGCACCGGCCTCACCGAATACCGGGTCAAAATCGACACCGGCGACATGACCGAAACCAACCTCGAAAAGGCGATGATCGTCCTCCGCGACGCCCCGCGCCCGATCCTGATCCACTGCTGGCACGGCTCCGACCGCACCGGCACGGTGGTGGCGGCCTA